>NZ_JBXAYJ010000006.1:0-68058 GCF_056782215.1 Dellaglioa sp. CoH-55-MRSF-6 | reverse complement strand
TGTCAAGAATTTTTTGAATAAATATTCATTTCTTCTTGCCGTATCAATCAGCTTTATTAATATACCATCTGGTATATCTCATGTCAACACTTTATTTGCGATATTCATTATCGCCTCAATAGCACTTATTAAATATATCAGCTTTCTTTTTCTTGGTCAAGTCTATTTCTGTGAATATCTCTTAATTGTTGGCTTATCCAAAAATCCATTTTATCATCTATTGCTTTAAACCCTGTATCTATAGACCTATTTGTCCAATAATATTTATGTTTTATTTTAATACCTGTACTTTTAAGATTACTATTTTGTTTAGTAAAATTTCTAATTGAAAAACTCATTTTACTGTTATATTCATCAATATCAATAATCCTAACCGTAATTTTTTCATTTATTTTTAAATAATTCAATATGTTATCCACATAACCGTTATGGCATTCCGAAATATGGATTAAGCCTTGAACTCCATCCGCAATTGTTACAAAAGCACCATATGATTGAATACCTGTTATAGTTCCTACAATAATTTGTCCAATTCTATATTTCATTTATACTCCTCAATCTTTCGGTAAAAACGGCCAAAATAAAAAGGACTTTCATCCTCTTTATTTTGTTACTATCATATCTTCAATTACAATTGGTTCAACTGGTTTATCTTGCATAGCTGTTTTTGCACCCGCAATTTTATCAACAATGTCCATTCCACTAACAACTTGTCCAAATACTGTATGATGAAAATCTAACCAAGGAGTTCCACCTTTTTTATATTCTACGACTACCTCTTCAGGATAATTTGCATCCTTTAATTGTCCAATCATCTGTTCAGGAACATTCGAATTTTGGACAATAAAAAATTGACTACCATTTGTTGATGGTCCAGAATTAGCCATCGATAAAGCACCTCTTAAGTTAAAAAGTTCAGAAGAAAATTCATCTGCAAACGATTTACCCCAAATACTTTCACCACCCATTCCAGATCCTGTTGGATCACCAGATTGAACCATAAAATCAGAAATCACTCGATGAAAAATAACGTCTTTGTAGTATCCATTTTCTGAAAGTCCAATGAAATTTTCTACCGTCTTAGGTGCTTGTTCTGGAAATAATTGAATCGTTATATCACCGTAATTCGTAATCATTTTAACTTTTGGTCCAACTACATGTTCTAAGTCTAATTGTGGGTATGTCATAACTATGTTCCTCCTATTCAAACTTTATTGATTCCATTGTACCCAATTTCACTCTATTTTACTATTACTTTATATTTTTTATGCGTTATACTATTATAATGCTATTAAATGGAATGCTAGGAGACTGTTATGACAACAAATGAAATATTTGATATTACTATCATTGGTGCCGGACCCATCGGACTATTTACTTCAACTTATGCGCACATGCGCCAAGCTAAAACTCAAGTTATTGAAAGTCTTCCCGACATTGGTGGACAAGTTGGTACATTATATCCAACGAAAAAAATATATGATATAGCTGGATTCACTGGCATATCAGGTGAACATCTAATTAAGGAACTTTCAAGGCAAGCTCACCAATTTGACTTTGACGTTAAATTAAATGAGACCGTCTTAAATTTCGAAAAAGAGAATGATATTTTTAGGATTCAAACTTCTAAACGGGTTACATATAGTAGAACAATTATTATTACGGCTGGAATTGGTTCTTTTCAGCCACGTAAATTAAATATTGCTAATTCAGCAACATTCGAGAATGAATCATTATTTTACAATATTAGTGACCTTTCTAAATTTTCTCATAAACAAATTGCTATTGCTGGCGGTGGTGATTCTGCTATCGATTGGGCAAATGAGCTATCGAACATTACAAAACAAATTCATATGATTCACCGTCGAGATAACTTTAGAGCTCTAGAGTACAATGTCACAAAACTCAAAAAAACTGATACTATATTTGAAACTCCCTTTTCGATACAATCACTTTCTAAAAAGAATGGTCGCCTTGAAATTTTGCTAAAACATTCTAAAAATAATCTTAATAAAACGATAATTGTTGATAATTTACTTGTGAATTATGGCTACTTATCCGATAATAAAATTATTAATGCTTGGGGTATAAATATGGATAAGAAACTAATCTCGGTAAATTCTGAAATGGCAACTTCCATTCCCGGTGTTTTTGCCGCAGGAGATATTGTTTCATACCCTGGTAAAATAGCACTAATTGCTTCAGGATTTGGTGAAGCACCGACTGCCGTAACTAGTGCCCTAAATTTTATAAACCCAAATATTAATCGAACTATTCATAGTACGCAACTAATGAATCCACATTATTAAAAAAATAGAACTTAAGGGGTATTTAATATTATGTCTGTCATAAACTTTTTTATAGATTTTGTTTTACATATAGACACACACTTGATTAGTATTGTGAACAACTTTGGAAATTGGACCTATCTTATCTTATTTTTTATTATCTTCATAGAAACTGGAGCGGTTATTTTACCTTTCCTACCTGGTGATTCACTTTTATTTGCAGCTAGTGCTCTAGCAGCAAATTCAATTTATCATTTGAATATTTGGATATTTGTAATCCTCTTTCTTGCTGCAGCGTACATGGGAGACTCACTAAATTTCTTTATTGGAAAAAAAGTAGGGAACTCAATTTCAGATCATTCATTATTTAATAAAATGATTAGCAAAGATAGTCTCGATAAAACAGAACAATTTTTCAATAAACATGGTGGACCCGCAATTATTTTAGCAAGATTCATGCCTATTATTCGTACGCTTGCTCCCTTCATCGTTGGTGGTAGCGGATTTAAGTACTCTCGCTTCTTACGCTTTAGTCTAATTGGCGGATTTGCATGGGTCACCATTTGTTGTTCTGCTGGATTTTTCTTTGGAAACATTGCAATCGTACAGGAACATTTTTCTTTAGTCGTATTGGGAATCATACTAATTTCCTTAATTCCAGCTGTATTTAGTGGTATTAAGTCAAAATTAAGTAAATAACTAGCTATTAATATCCCACCCTTTCTATCTTAATCTAATAAAAAAACGAGACGCCATTTTCACTGGTGTCTCGTTTTTTTAATTACTACGTTTAATTTCTCTCTTACCAAAGTAAATACCAACTAAAAAGAACATCTCAATTAGACAAAAGACCATTAGAAAACAAATCATAAAAAAATTTTCTGGTAATGCCAAAATGATTGGATCTAGTTTAGGATTAAATATCCAATCATTATTTCTAAACACGAGCTCATGAAATAGTATAAAATAATGATCAAAATTAAAGAAAAGTAAAAATACACTAAGAAAAGGAACAGTAATAGCCATCTGAAAAGGTCTTACCAATTTCCATAATTCCTTTTGTTTTGTTAATTGACCAATAAATATTATTGCAATAAATCCTAAAATTAAAAAACAACCATAATTAAACTGCACCAATTGTTTAACATCATGATAATGTTGCATCCCATTATATGATGAAGGCAATATCATTTTTACTTTATTTACCCAAGGATAGTTAAAATAGTCTAATAAATTATTATAATCAGACATTAATTCTGATTGGTTTAACCCAACAATTTTATTCAAATGTGATTGCTTGATAAAAATTTTATAAACAAACGTACTATTAATTACCAATATAATAGAAAAAGAGACAATCGCTAGATATAAACTTAGCCACTGTCCCATTTTTTTAACGCGCTCTATCATTATCAAAGTCCCAATCATCAAGTGAATCCAATTGAATAGTTGGTTGAACTTTTTTAGATGCCACTAAGTTTTTTGTTGAAACGCCCGTATAGACTAACATTGTATCAACCCCAAAGTTAATTCCGGCTTTAATATCTGTCATGTAGTTATCTCCAACCATCACAACTTCACTTTTCTTCAAGCCAAGTCTTGATAGGGCTTTTTCCATGATGATAGTTTCAGGTTTACCAATATAAGTAGCTTCTTGTTGTGTTGTACATTCAACCATCCTTACCAGCGATCCAGCACCAGGAAGTAGTCCACGTTCATTCGGAATATTAGTATCAGCATTTGTTCCAATAAATTTAGCACCACGTTTGATTGCTAAAGTTGCCATTTCAAATTTATGATACGTAACATCGGAATCTAACCCAACAACAACATAATCAGGCGTCGTTTCCTCAATAATAAATTTTTTATCCATAATTGCTTTCTTTAATCCGTTTTCACCAATAATATAAACACTTCTTTTATCAGGGTTTAACGCATCTAGATAATCTGCAGTTGCAAGTGCCGCCGTATAGACTTCTTTCTCAGTTACATGTATATCAAAATTATTTGCTAAATTATTGACAACATCAGCTGGTATTTTAGTCGTATTATTAGTCACAAATAAAAATGCAATATTTCTTGCTTGTAGAGACTCGATAAATCGTTTTGCTGCCGCAATTTTTTCTTTTCCTCGATAGATTGTACCATCTAAATCAATCATATAACCTTTATATGCCATTATTATCACCTTGCCTATTTAATTATGCTTTATCTTTTTGCCTAATTACAAATTCGTGTTTCTTTGTTCGTTTTGTTGCCGTTTTTAAATTATTTTTTTGTGGTTTTACTGGTTTAGACTTGTTTAATGGTACTTTAGTTTTTTTATTTTTTATTTGATATTTTTTTTCAGTTGTGTGCGCCCTTACTACAGGTTTTCTTTTCTTACCAACTGGTTTAACTGTTTTTTTACGTTCTTTAGGATTAGAAATTGGTTCAGGTTTTTGAATTTCCAAATTGTGCAACACAAAATAAGAACATCCAAAATTACAATATTCATATAAATAATCTTCAAGAGTATCGATACATTGTGACCGATATGCCTTTTTATTCTCGGTTTTATAAAAACCTCTTAATCGAAGTTGATCATATCCCCAGTCTCCAACAATATAATCATATTTCGTTAAAATTTGGCTAAATCGTTCCGTTAATTTTTCAATTTCAAAACCATCTCTATAATTGGAAACAAGATCATATGGACGGTTATCGATTAGTACTCGGGTTTCACTCTGTCGAACAACATCACTAGCATAAGCTTTAATTTTTTCTGCTTTTATTGCAAGTTGCTGTTCTCTCTTTTCTTTCTGTGCTTGATTCAAATCTCAAACCTCCTTTTACAACTTTAGTCATACTTCATTATACAGAAAATTCTAGTTTTAAATAGTCCCCAACGTAATCTCTTAAAAATTTCTTGCCATTTATCGAAATTTCTCCGGTTATTTCTATGGTTGGAAAAAACGGTATATACATAAAATGATCAACTGTTGCAATAGTATAATATGCATCCAAGTCAATTTTTTCGTTATGATATATAAGGTCCCCATTTTCTTGTTCTACCAGTCCATCAATCACTACTTCACCAAATAATTGGCCTCTAAAACCCATCCCTTTAATTGGGAATTTCTTAAGAAATGAACTATTCTTTTTAATTTCTTGTACTAATCGCCATAGATTATAACCAGTTAATTTAGCAGTAATAACCCGCATTGGGTGTGGCAGTGTTTGATGCAGGTCATTTTTTGTTACAAATCCTTTTTGTAAATTTTTCAAAAATAATCCACCATTTAACATTGCAATATCCGTTTTTGTACCCGCTTCGATGGCTTTCAATGATGTCTGCATTAATGCTGAATTTTTAGTCCATGATGCTTCTAAATCTTCAGGCAATTTTGCAACAACTTCAGATGTTAAAATTTTTTCTCCGCGTAATCTATATTCTGCTATTTCGTCTTGGTCACTTATAACTTCTGCTAAACTTTCTGTTTCAATTACTTTAGCAACTTCTTTTCTAATTTTATGATTTTCAAGTTCAATCGCTACTTCGCCCACGTACATCCCCCACTTACCAGCTGCGGCCAATAATGATTCATTAACTTTTTCACCGGATTTCAATAAATGATGTGTGTGGCTTCCTAATACAATATCTATCTGAGGATACTTTGCAGCTACTTTTCTATCTACAGGTAAACCTAAATGTGATAACAAAATAATAACATCTACTTTACCTGCTATTTTTTTTAAAAGTGAAGGTAAAACGGTATCAATTTGATTAGATTCCCAACCATTCATCTCATACGTCATTGGAAATGGTGCTGTCAAGGCAATTATTCCAATTTTAGTTCCAGCTGCAGTTTCCATTATTTTATATTCTTTGGCCCATGCAGGACGATTATTAACTTCTCCATCTACCACGTTATCAAGGATAATGTCGAATTTTGCATTATCATATAAATGTTGTAATTGGCTTCGCGAATTACCAATACCTTCATTGTTACCAATTGTCGCTGCATCATATGCTACAGTATTCATTAATTCAATATTGGCTTTGCCATTTGTAGCTTCCGACAACGGGTGCACACGATCAATTGCATCTCCAATATCAAAAGTTAAAACAGTTTGATTTTGTTTTTCAAGCTTTATTTTTTCAGATTGTAAAAATCGCCTAATTTTAGGCCAATTTTCTAAATGTGAATGAATATCATTTGTATGTAAAATCGTTATTTTTTCCATTAGTTTATATCCACCTTATTTTGATTATTTACTGACTTTCTTTTCACTAACTATATTATTATGGTTGTCCTAAAGTTCTTTTCTAACCATCAAATTCCTAATAGGTGGGTTCAACATTATTAGTTATACTATATCCTATATTATACTGCTTACCGTGTCCAAGTGAATTTATATGACCCTTTACAAAAAATAGCATGCAGAAAATAGTATTGCTCGCGCTGAAATTAACTATTAAATTGTAATGTTTTTAGAAGCAAAATCAAACAATATTTTCAACAATTACTTTTAATTTGTGCCCTAAGTATACAAAAAAAGACCCTCACACGTGGTCTTTTCAGCAAAAATTTAATTTTCCATCTTCATTTGAACACTTTTAATAACATAGAGTACAATTAACCAACCAATTGAAGCAATCAGCGCAATTAATGTATCAGGTTTTAAGCATAGCACAATACCTACAAAAGTTAGAAATAATAGAATTAAATAATTTGTAACAGGAAAGAAAGGCATTTTAAATACTAGCATTGATTCTGTTTTTTCTAGTTTTATTTTTCGTCTATACTTCAAATGTGCAATTACAATTGCTCCCCAAATGAACAAGAAACAAGTCGTTGCAATACTTGAAATAAATGTAAATACCGATTCAGCCATAAACATATTCAGTACGACTGAAATTGCAATCACAAGAGTCGAAAATTGTAATGCAAATGCAGGTACTTGATTATGTGATAACTTACTAATTTTTTTAGAAAATTTATTTTTTTTATTATAATTAAGCGAGAACAACATTCTACCTGTACTAAATAAAGACCCATTACAAGCTGAGGCTGCAGCTGTAATTACAACAATATTAATAATGCTGGCTGCTGATTTTATCCCTATATTTTCAAATACTTGAACAAATGGACTTTGTGATTCCGAAATCATATTCCAAGGATAAATCGCCATAATTGCCAATAATGATCCTACATAAAACAAAATAATTCTTAAGGGTATTTCATTAATTGCTTCTGGGATAACCTTTGTTGGGTTTTCAGTTTCTGCAGCTGTTAATCCTACCATTTCAATACCGACAAAACTAAACAGTACCATTTGAAATGACAAAATAAATCCTTTAATTCCTTGGGGGAAAAATCCACCGTGACTTACTAAATTCGTCAAACTGGCATGCCCAGCTGAAGTTTTAAAGTTTACCACTACCATATACACGCCAATACATATCAACACAATAATGGCAATAATTTTAATGAGTGCAAACCAAAATTCTGTTTCACCGAATAATCCCACTGTAACTAAATTTATTCCTAAAAGAATAAGGAGCATAACCATACCAGGAATCCATTGCGGCAAGTTAGGAAACCAAAATTTCATATATAACCCGACTGCGGTAATTTCTGTCATTGCAATTGTTACCCAACAGACCCAATATGTCCATCCAGCAACAAATCCAACCTTTTCACCTAGATATTCATAAATAAAATCAATAAATGAATGTGCATTCACATTCGATAACAGTAATTCACCTAACGAACGCATTAAAAGAAAACATGCAATTCCGGTAATAATATATGCCAATAAAATAGATGGCCCAGCCAAATGAATAGATTGACCTGCTCCCAAGAATAAACCAGTCCCAATTGTTCCACCAATTGCAATTAATTGAACATGTCGACTTTTTAATCCTCTAACATGCTGATCTTCTGAACTTTTTTCTGCCATTAATATCAAACTCCCTCTATAGTAATTAAGTAGATTATACATGACACATGTTAATTTCTAAAGAAATTATTCTTTTTATAATTAAATAAAAAAAGCGACTCAAAATATGAGTCACTTTACTTATTATTAAAGTTGGCCTTTATCCACTTATCTAACGTTTTAACAAAGCTCTGAAATAGTTCTTCACCCTTTAGTGATGGGAAATCACCTAATAGTACTTCATCAACTTGTTTACTACCTTCGCCATGTTTCTGTAAAATCAAAATAGATTTACGTGAATTAGCTGAACTAAATAATTCCACAGGTAAATTGAGCATACCTTGAAGATATGCATTTGATTGAATGTAAACGAGTAATTTTTTTGCTTCCTCTGTTTCAAATAAACCAGTAGGAACAAGGTATATGCCAAAACCGCCATCATTTAAGTATTTGATTGATTGTTCTATTAATAAATGATGTACATATGAATGACCTTCAGTTGCATGTGTAGCAAAATGGGTAACTCTTTCATCTAGAGGGTAATAACCAATTGGTAAATCAGCAATAACAACATCAGATTTTTTTACAATTAGGTCATCAACCGCATCTTGGTGAAATAATTCTAAATTTAAGTGTTGTAATTGTCCACTTAACCCTGCAATTGATAACATTGTATCATCATTATCAATCCCGTATGCTTTTGAAATCTCAAACTTATCAGCAGCCATTTGATTCAAAATCGTCGTCAGTAAGTTCCCTGATCCCACTGTAATGTCCAATAAACTAAACGATTTTTTTGTACTTATTAATTTTTCTAATACAAATGCAACTAAAAATCCAATTGTATCTGGTGTTATTTGATGATTAGGTTGAATACTTTCTTGTCTTGTTGCCTTCAATAAAACTAACTGTACAACTTTACGTACATCTTCTGACGATAAGGCATTCAAATTCATTTTTTTATAAATCTGATTCAAAATTTTTACATCTTGCTCACTTGGTAATCCATCTTCTACGTGTACAGATTTATTATCTAACAAATTATTGCTAGTCTCAATAAATGCGTCCAAATAAGTGATTTCTAAACTTTTTTGTAAAATATCAATTGTTTCATTAATCTGATTAAAGTTCATTTCTATTTCTTCTAATGACATAAAATCACTCCTTGAATTTATTTGCTCGTTTCAGTTTAACGATTTTTAATTCTCAATTCAAGTTAAGTTTCTTTTTTATCATTTTTCTGAAAAAGAATATCGATTACCATTCTTCAAAATAACCTGATAGGCTCCTTTTTGATATTCAACAACACCATAATTATAAGTATATTTTTCTTTTAGATTTTTTGCTTTTTGATTTAAAATAGTCATGTTTTTCATAGTTTCTGCTTGATTATATTGGCATATTTTCTGATAACTAGTGAATTTTGCTTGGAAATATATCAGTTGTCCCAATAACAAACCAATTAATAACATTAAACAAAATATGGCTGATACAACTAAATGTCCGTTTAATAATTTGATTTTTCGCATCTTAATCCTTTTTTTCCATAGGTATTACCAATTTTAAAGTCTTATTTTGGTGTTCTTGTTTGATTTTTAAAAATAGAATTGGTTCATCGTATGCCACCGAAAATGATTTCACATGATATAAAATTGGTATATGACCTCCTGAAAATCCAATAAACTGTATCATTTCATTATGCTGACTAAGATAGTAGCGAGCTCCTGTCTTATTATTTTTTAATGAAATTGTATATTGACCAACATCTATTATCTTCAAATCTAAGTGATCTGACTCCAATAATCCGATACATTGCTGTAACGAAAAATCTCTATCTCCGCTAATTTCTTGGTGTTCATTTGTACATAAGTGCCAACATGTTGTCATTAGACTAAGAGAGATGATAAATATACCTAATGCAATAATAGTTTCTAACAAAGAAAAACTTTTCATTGCAATTTAATACTTGTTAAATCATTTTCAGACTTAATTCGAATTTCAGACATAGTAGCACATTGTAATTCGCCATCAACTATTTTTGATAATTTACTTGTCGGATGAATGACTAATAATTTACTGATTTCTTTCAGATTTCTTGTAGTTGTTGTTTTATGATTCCAATAATCTTCTTGTTTCTGTAATGTGTGATTGGTCTGTACATATAATCCAAAACCTGATGCGACAATAGTTAAAGTCATAATAGCGTCAGCTAACACAATTCCTGACATTTTACGCACGTTATTCGACATCCTTTCTAATAAATTGACCCCACCCAATTTGAAATACTATTTTTTGATTTCTATTTGGTAATGTGGATTTAAAATTAACTGTTTTACCAGTGATTTGCCCACTTTTATTTATTTTTATCGTTACTCTATTTTTAACTGTCACAGTCTTCGGATAGTCTAATTTAATTTTACTATTGCCATTAATAATGGTCATTTTATCATCATTAAAATTAATACTATTAGGCATCCGATTCATCGGTGCCTCTACCACTGCACTTTGCCAAAGTTGTTCAAAATTTTGCCAAAATTGTTTTTCTTTAGATATCGCAAGTACTTGATCCATTGGCCCCATTAGCAATAGACCACAAATACTAGTAATTGCCAACGAAATAAGCATTTCAAATAAACTAAATGCTTTAAATTTAGTTTTCTGTTTTAACAACATTATTCGAGATAATAATATGATTATCTTTTGCTTCCTTTTCTTGCTTTTCAGTTAAATATTTTTCCGAAACTAAATCAGCAAAATTTATCGATTTATTATGCGTTTCATTTTCATACAAATCAACCTGCGTTTGGACGACGCTAACTAACGCTTCATCATTAACCCGTTTAGCACCTGCTCTTTGATGTCCAATGTTAGGTAATATAATCAACATTAGAAGTGAGATAATAAATAAGACACATAGCATTTCAACAAGCGTAAATGCTTTTAATTTTTTTCTATTTTTTTTCATTGAATTTCCTCCATAGTTTGATACATAGGTAATAATATTGTTAAATACAACCCAACAATACAGGCCGCTACAATTATGAATGCAACTGGCTGTACATAAATCATGATTCTTTCGACAGATGACTCAAATTTACGATAAGTTAATTCCGAATACATTAATAATTCTTGGCTCATCACATCTAACGTATTACCTTTTGCGAGAAATGTCGTTATCTCATTAGGAAATAAAGGACTTTTATCGATCATTTGTTTTGTACTCCCACCATTTTCAAAATGATTCGTTAACTGTTTACCTAACTGATATAGTAAAGATTTTTGATCAAATTGATTTAAATAATCACATATTTTATTCAAATTTAAACCACTTGCTAAAAGCAGACCCAAATTAAATGTTAAATAATAATGACAATAATCCCGATAAATTTTACCTACTATGGGGACCTGACAATACCAAACATGCCTGTTCATCGTACTTTGTTTTGAAACACGAATGATAATTTTTATGATATATCCGATAAATAGACTAATTACGACAGAGATAATACTCTTCATTAAAATCATTTTAAAGTTAGAATTTGATGACGCACCTAACTGACTATAATTTATTTCAGGCAAAATAAATTGTTGGATTCCGATATATAAGACAACCAGTAATCCCATCAGAATCATTGGGTATTGCATGAGTTGCTTTAACTGTTTCTTTTGTTTTACTCTAACCGTCATCAATTTTCCGAGTTGTTTAATACTTTTATTTAATCCGCCATATTTTTCAGAAATCGTAATTTGATAATACGAACTTTTTGAAATATACGGCTTGATACCTGTTGAGAAGGGTTCACCACTTCTTAACTTGGATTCAATTTTTTGAATATCTATTTTCCCAACTGGAAATAATTTAGTCGCCGTTGTTAAAGATTGCCTGAGCGAAAATCCCGAATCTAATAAGTCTGCCAAGACTTCGAAAAATTCACTTTGTTTTTGAATTGACCATTTTCTTCTATTTAAAATTATTTGCTGTTTCAATTGTAATAATATTTTTCTTAATACATTGATCAAGGTTATCATGCCACCTTTCTAAAGCTATTTTTTGATTAAATGTTCCTTCAAGAACAGACTCTAACTTTTGACCTGTTAATATATCAAATAGTACACCGCTTCCACCTTTCGTTGTTTCAATTAATCGCTGATAACTTACTGCCTGTAGCGTTCTATTGAGATCATCTCGACTAACGCCAAGATTTTCAAGTCGTTTAATTGTTCCTACTGCATTTCTTGCATGTACGGTACTTAAAATTAAATGACCACTCATTGCAGCTTTAATTGCAGCATTGGCAGTGACTTCATCCCTGATTTCACCGATAATAAAAATATCAGGATGGTGCCTCAATCCAACTTTTAATAATTCCGCATATGTCATGTTTGCTTTATCATTAACCTGTAATTGAATAAAATTAGGATTTTGAATTTCAACTGGATCCTCAATAGTTAATATTGTTCTTTGATTCTGAATCATTTCAGCCAGTTGGTACATTGTCGTTGTCTTACCTGAACCCATTGGACCTGAGAATAAAATTAGCCCACTGGACCCACATGCATTTATCAACTGCTGAAATTGATTTGGTAAAAGTTGAAGTAACGGTACATCGGTATTCGAATAAATAAATCGTATAACAATCGATTCTCTACCTAAAAAATCGCCAACACTCGAAATTCGGCAATTTACCTTTTTATGTTCTATCTGCCATTGAAAAGTCCCAAACTGCGGCCGCCTAGTTTCGCTCAGAATCATATTTGCCTTAAATTTAAGAAAATTATTCATTTGTATCATCTTTTTTTCTGAATATACATTAAGGCTATGATAGTTATTCAACGTTCGATACTTAACTAAGCATCCCTTGGCACTTGGAATTATATACATATCACTTGCTCTGTTTTTAACACATATTTTAATCATTTCTTGTATTTCTGTTTCAATCATCTCAATATCCCTCCTTTCCATATATTTAAGTACGCAAAAAAAGCCAAAACATTTAATTTTGGCTTTTCATATTTTTATATTTAATTAATTTCTAACTTTTTAAGATGACTTATCTCTTTATTATAGAGAGTATCTTAATCTTCGTCTGCAATATCACCAGCATGGAACACTTCTGAAACATCATCATTTTCTTCCAATGCATCAATCATATGATGGAATTGTTCAATTTTATCTTCCGGTACTGGTACTAGATTTTGAGGAATCATTACTAATTCAAATGTATCTAATTTGTATCCCTTTGCTTCTAATGAAGCACGTACATCTGGTAAATCTTTTGAATCTGTATAGATTTCAAATAATTCTTCTGATGTTTTCAAATCCTCAGCACCAGCATCAATAACATCTTCAAACATAGCATCTTCATCAGTATCTAATTCTTCACGAGAAATAACGATGTAACCTTTACGATCAAACATGTAATTAACTGAACCTGTTTCTCCTAAATTTCCACCATTACGTGTAAATGCAATACGAACTTCTGAAGCAGTCCGATTACGATTATCCGTCAAGGTATGAACTAAGATGGCAACGCCACCAGGTGCATAGCCTTCATATGTAATTTCTTCATAATCTGCACCTTCTGAACCAGACGCTTTATCAATAGCACGTTTAATATTATCTTTTGGCATATTTGCAGCTTTAGCTTTATCAAGCATCAAACGTAATGAGGGGTTCGAATCGGGATCAGGACCACCACTTTTTGCAGCCATGTAAATTTCTCTCGATAATTTTTGGAAAATTTTACCACGTTTAGCATCTTGTGCATTTTTACGACCTTGGATGTTATTCCATTTTGAATGTCCTGACATAATTCCCTACCTCTTTCCGAAATGTTTCTGAATTTTTACTTTTAACCGTTTATTATGATATCAAAATAATAGCTTAATATCAACCTTCTTCACGAGAATAGGACTGAACTAGTTTTCTTTAGCTTTTTTGTGCCGATAGTACATTAAAATTAATATCGTCAAAATTACACCTGTTGTTGCACCAATTGTATCAAGTAAAACATCTTGGATTAAGGGCGTTCTGCCACCTGTAAAACTTTGGTGAATTTCATCAAGTCCTGCATATAGCGCTGCACAAGCAACTGCAATAAGCCCACTGTAACGCCAATACTTAATTTTATTTTTCACTCCCAAGAATATGAAGCTAGCCATAAAGAAATATGTCATAAAATGAGCAGTTTTACGGATGAAAAACTCAACTAATTTAAAATAACCAACATGGTTAAAACTTTCATCTGCTCCAGCATAACTAAATGAAATATGTGACAACATACTTTCAAATGGTTTACCAGCTAAATACTTTTCTAAAAAAGGAATAGATGTCTGCTGCTTGTACGTTTCCGAAGAACTAATAAACAGAATTACAATAATTAATAAGGCTAAAACAAAGTAAATATTATTTTTATTTTTCATAAAATTTCCCATCCAAGTATAATAAAAACTTGATTTTCCAAATATAATTTAGAAAACCAAGTTTTTTATTATATTATTTTGTTGAAGAACGCTTAATTAAGCCATATGGTAATTGGATTGTTTTTTCACTAACTTCTTCTTTATCCATTAATTTTGTTAATAATCTCATAGATACAGCCCCTAAATCGTATAAAGGTTGTGTTATTGAAGATAATTTGGGTCTAACAATCTCAGTCAATTTTGAATCATTACTTGTAATAATTTCAAAATCTTCGGGTACACTCAAACCAGCATCTCGAGCACCATTCAAAACACCAACAGCTAATTCATCATCACCAACAAAAGCAGCAGTTGCATGACTTGAAGAAATTGCTGGCCATAAGGTTTCGCCAGCTCGATATGAATAATCTGTTTCAAAAATTAAGTCTTGATCAAATTTTATTCCGGCTTTTTCAAGAGCTAATTTATAGCCTTTTAGTCGGTATTCGCCATTAATGGGTTCATCCATTGAACCTGAAACAAATGCAATACGTTTATTGCCATTATTAATTAGATCCGTTACTGATTCCATTACAGCTGCAATATAATCAATATTAACACTACCTAATTCTCCAGTAGGATCAACTGAACCTGAAAGGACAACTGGTGTACGACTTCTCTTAAGTTCAGCACGTAATTCATCAGTAATTTGATTTCCCATAAAAATAATACCATCAACTTGTTTAGCTAATAATGTATTTAATACTTGCACTTCTTTTTGACCATTTTGATCAGAGTTAGCTAAAATAATATTATATTTATACATTGTTGCAACATCATCAATTCCACGAGCTAATGATGAAAAGTAAATATTAGTTACATCGGGAATAATAACCCCAACTGTTGTCGTTTTCTTACTTGCCAATCCTCTAGCAACAGCATTAGGTCTGTAATCAAGTCGATCAATAACTTCCAAAACTTTTTTTCTTGTTGCAGGTTTAACGTTAGGGTTACCGTTAACCACACGTGAAACAGTTGCCATTGAAACAGCTGCTTCTCTTGCTACGTCATAAATTGTAATTGTTTGTTTATCCATTAGTATTATTTCCTCTCATTACTTAAATATCAAGTTTTCATTCCGTTTTCAAGCACTAGAATAATTTAGCAAATTTTTAAGACAATTGCAAGCGTTTTTACCTTATTTTCATGAAAATAATTTTTATATTATGAAAATTTCAATTTTTAATTGTTATGAAAATTTCAATATTTAATTGTTATGTCTTACTTATGCTATAATACAGTATACTATTGTAAAGGGAGAGATTTCATGTCACATATTGCATCTTTACAACAATGGCTTGCCAATAATGGTACTGACATTGCTTATATCAACGATCCAATGAGTATTCAATATTTTACCGGTTTTGAAAGTGATCCTATTGAGCGCGTTTTAGCTCTCTTTGTATTTCCTGATCAAGACCCATTTTTATTCACACCCGCTCTTGAAGTCGAAGCTGCCAAAGATACCGGCTGGAAATATCCCGTTTATGGTTATCTTGATCACGAAGATGCTTTCGCAATCATACAAAGTGAAATAAATAAACGTAAAAATTCACCAAAGAAATGGGCTATTGAAAAAGGCAGCCTAACAGTTGAAAGATATGATGCTATTAGTCGTATCTTCCCAAGTGCTGAATTTGTAGCTGATGCAACAAGCTTTATCGAAACACTTAAAGTAATTAAAACACCAGACGAAATTGAAAAATTAAAAATTGCTGGAAAATGGGCAGATGTTGCTTTTGAAGTTGGCTTTAACGCTCTTCAAGAAGGCAGAACTGAACAAGATGTTGTTGCAGAAATTGAATATGCAATGATGAAAAAAGGAATCATGCATATGAGCTTTGACACTATTGTTCAAAGTGGAAAAAATGCCGCTGAACCTCATGGATTTGCAAAAAAGGATCTTATCCAATCAAATGCTTTAACATTATTTGATTTAGGTGTTATCTCAGATGGTTATATTTCAGATGCTAGTCGTACTGTAGCATTCGGTAAACCAAATGAAAAAGCATTAGAAATTCACAAAGTTTGTCTTGAAGCGCAATTAAAAGCGCAATCTGCTGCTAAACCAGGTATGATTGCGGAAGATTTAGATAAAATTGCTCGTGATGTCATCGTCAAGGCTGGTTATGGTGACTACTTTATTCATCGCCTTGGTCATGGTATGGGACAAAGTGAACATGAATTCCCTTCAATTATGGAAGGAAATAAAATGGAACTTAAACCAGGTATGTGTTTCTCAATAGAACCTGGTATTTACATTCCAGGCGTTGCTGGCGTTCGTATTGAAGACTGCATTTATCTAACTGAAAACGGTAATGAACCATTTACAGTTACACCAAAAACATTAAAAACAATTGAACTACACTAATAAAAATAAAAACCCCTAAAGTTAGAAAACTTTAGGGGTTTTTATTTTTAAATATTCCATAAACTACGAGTCTTAACTAAAATAATAGGTAACCATATGCTACTCCTTTTCGAACAACATGTGGTTACCTATTATTTTAAAGTTAATTAATTCAAATAGTTCGCATTAAAAATTGTGGTACTCATTTTACTTTTATTTTTCGCCTGTCCATCCATCTGGATAAATTGTTTCAGCTTTGCCTTCTGCAGCATCAGCATCTTTAGCTTCGCCAAAAGCACTCTTGCTATCAACATAGATGTCTTCTTCAGCTAAGTCTGAAAACTCATCTGTTAAATCAGTCATTTGTTCAAATATATCGTCTGATTCCATAGCTAATTTGTTTTTCAAATCGTTCTTTGCATTAATTAATGCATCTTTAGCATTAACATACGCATCCTGGCTCATTAATAATTCACTTTTTTCAGAAAATTTATCACTTAGATTATTTTTCATTTCATCAAAATCAACCATTTTATCTTTTAAATCAATACTAGCGTCTTCAGCGTAAGCCTTATACTCTAACACGCGATCACGTACATCTAAAGCTTTTTCTTCCAAATGTTCTTTAATATCTTGTTTCGTTTTTTCAGAAATTAATTTAGAAGCTGTATACGCGGCAACCCCACCTGTAACTACCAATCCTAATAAAAATTTTTTTGACATAACAAACCCCTCCTTGTTTTAAACTTTTCTATTTTTATAAAAACTAAATGCCTTTTTACCAACATTAATGAAAGCTGAAGAATCTTTAGCCCTCTTTGACGTCGCTGAAACGTGTGTCATTAATCCTCGACTTGCATCATTCAAATCAGACACACTTTCACTCAAATCAGCAACAGCCTGAAATAAAGGATCAATTGTTGCTACTTTACCATTTACATCGTCTAATAAAATATTTGATTTTACGAGTATATTCTCAACTTCATTTGATAAGCCATCAACATCGCTGGTAATAGATGAAATACTTTTATTCACTTCTCCGAGTGTTCTCATCATTCTCATAAGAACGAAAATAATGAATAGGACTAAGACCGCGAAAGCAACAGCGGCAATTAATCCTGCAATTTGTCCACCTGTCATAATAATTCCTCCTATTTACTTACGTACATTAATTCAAAATCTACTTATAGGATAGCATTCGAACCTAAAAACTGCAATTGATAACATACGACAGTTTTGTATTTAAATTACACATTAGCCCACATGTTTGCTATGATGATATCAATAAATTAATTTAGGGGTGATCGCCATTTTAAACAATCTTTTTTTAGAGCATTTCACAAAGGACAATTTACTTTTAGGGACATTACTAAAAACCGTTACAAAACAAAGTACTTTCCTTTCACGTTACATAGCTCATATCGATTGGGATGCCATTATTAGTAACCTAGTTGAACTAGTTTTTTCTCTTGTTTTCTTTTCTTTTCTATTTATCCTTATAAATTGGATTGGAAAAAAAATCATTCGTCGGACATTTAATCAATATCGAGGATCCGATAGATATTCAACAAATAGAGTTGAAACAATCAATTCACTAACATCAAATATTTTTCACTATATTATGTTATTTTTTTATCTTTACGCTATTCTGTCGGTGCTCGGTGTTCCCGTTGGTACCTTAATTGCAGGTGCCGGAATCTTAAGTGTTGCTTTAGGTCTTGGCGCACAAGGATTCGTAACTGATGTCGTCACTGGATTCTTTATTCTTTTAGAACAACAATTCGATGTTGGAGATATCGTTAGAATTGATTCAATTGAGGGTCCTATCGTGGCTGTCGGCCTACGTACGACTCAAATTGAAGACTATGATGGTATTTTGCATTTTGTCCCAAATAGAAATATCACAATTGTCAGTAATTTATCTCGCAATAATATGCGAGCAGTTATCGATATCCGAATTGATGTCACTGACGATGTGGATAAAATCACCCATATTGTACAGAACGTTAATGAAAAGTTAGTCCCACTTCATCCCGAAATTAAAGATGGACCAAATATTTTAGGTCTAGTTGATCTTGGCAAAGGAAATTTGGTCTTTAGAGTCGTTGTGTTCACTTTAAATGGTGAACAGGCATCTACTCAACGGACATTTCTTGCCGGTTATCTAACGGCTTTAAATGATGCTCAAATACATGTCTTAAACTCACCTATCTCACTTAACTAAAAAATGACTCAATTATGAAATCATAATTGAGTCATTTTTTAGTTTCTTATTTGTTGATCTCTATCTGTCAAAAAATGGACCATTGCAAGAACACCTGCATCAATTGCAGCTTCTTTAGGCGCCAAAAATTCAGAATGTAGCGAGTAAGGACTATCTACACCCAACCAAAACATTGTTCCAGGTATTTTAGACAATAAAAATCCAAAATCTTCTCCCGTCATTGCAGGTTGTGTTTCAACAAATGAAACTTCTGGATCGTTTTTCATAAATCGAATAAAGTTTTCAGTCCTGCTATCATCATTTTCAACAGGTAGATAACCACCTTGAATGAGGTTTAATTCTACTTCGCAATCGTACATTAATGCGATACCCTCACAAATTGTTTTAACACGTTTTTGAATCAATAAATTCATTTCTTGTGTTAACGCACGAATTGTTCCATTAATCTGTGCTTCACCAGCAATAACATTACCAGTCGTTCCAGCAGTAAATTGACCCAACGTAACAACTCCAGATTGTATTGGATCGACATTTCGACTGATAATCGTTTGTAATTGCGTGACCAACTGTGCACCAGCAACTACCATGTCATTAGCCTGATGTGGGTATGCAGCATGTCCACTTTTTCCGGCTAGGTGTGCATGAATTTCACACGTACCTGCGAACAAAGTGCCTAATCGAGTTCCAATTGTTCCAGCAGGTAATTGTGGATTATCATGGAATGCATAAATTTCATCAGGCATCCACTCATCTAATAATCCACTCTCATAGAGTCGCTTACCACCACTGGCATTTTCTTCTGCTGGTTGAAAGATAAAAGTCATATTTACTGTTGGTTGATTTTCAGAAAAGTAATTTAGAATTCCGAGCGCAACCGTCATATGAATATCATGCCCACAAGCATGCATTCTACCTTCATTCCGTGATGAAAATGGCAGTCCTGTCTTTTCAGTAACAGGTAGTCCGTCAATATCAGTCCGATATCCAATTGTATACCCGCCAATAGAACCAACTACTCGAACTAAAATACCAGTTTCAACTGTTTTAATTACTATAAAACTTTGATTAAATTTTGAAATTAAGTTCAGTAGATAGGCTTGAGTTTCAAATTCTTCTAATCCAATTTCCGGAATTTGGTGTAAGTCCCGTCTGATTTTAATTAGTTCTTCAGTTGTTAAACTCATTTCTATCTGTTCCCTCGTTTCAATTTATTTCTAGATATTACGTAACTCTGCTAAAATTTCTGTTTTATCTTTTGTTTTATCATCGATATCTTTAACTTTTTTTGCGGGCATCCCTACGACTACCGTATAAGGTGCAACATCTTTAGTAACAACAGCTCCAGCACCAACAACGGCACCTTTACCAACACGAACGCCTTCAAGCACGACAACATTTCCACCAATTAAAACGTCATCTTCAATAATAACAGGTGTTGCTGAAGGTGGTTCGACAACCCCAGCAAGTACTGTTCCAGCACCAATATGACAATTATCTCCAACAATTGCACGACCACCTAAAACAGCACCCATATCAATCATTGTTCCCTTACCAATTTCAGCACCAATATTAATGATAGCGCCCATCATGATAACAGCGTTATCGCCAATTAAAACTTGATCGCGAATAACTGCACCTGGTTCAATACGTGCATTAATCTTTTTTAAATCTAATAACGGAACAGCTGAATTACGAGTTTCATTTTCAATATGAGAACTTACAATTTTTGAATTTTCATTTAGGAAAGGTTCAATATCTGCCCAATCACCAAATAAAACGCCAGCTTTATCATTTAAGTAGTCTTCTATCGTATCTGGTACATCGATTTCAACTAAATCCCCTTTAATATATACCTTAACGGGTGTTTTCTTTTTTGAAGTGCTAATAAAATTAATAATTTCGTGTGCATCTAAATTTGCCATCATCATTCTCCTAATATTTCATATTATTTATTTTCTTTCTTTAGTTTCAATATCTTGAACTATATACTCTTTTTCAAATTCATGAGCAATATGATTCATACTTTTCATAAGCTCACGACGTGTCACGATACCTGTAAAACTGCCCTCAGAAGAAACAACTGATAAAAAGGGATGGTCCACAAGTAAGTGCAAAACATTCTCAATATCGTAAGGATCTTGAATAGTGGGAATATCAGTTTCCATAACATCTTTAACACGAACTTCGTGTAATCGGCTGACATCCAATTCATCTAATCCTAACATTGTCTCAGTAATCATAGACAAGGATAACAATCCTTTAAACTTATAATCATTATCTAAAACGGGAATTTTAGCATAATGAACTTTTGTTAAAACCAATAGTGCGTGATCCAGGAAGTTATTTTCTTGTACATTAGCAACAATTTCAGCTGGAATTAAAAAGTGTTCCTGGTTTTCGGATAACATTTTTTCAATAGACTTAGCTATCATTCAATAGGTCCTCCTTCCAAACTTTTAGAACAACTCCTATTTTATAATAAATTGAACGCAGACACTAATTTTTTTTAAAAATCGAGCCAATTATTAATAAATATTTACATTTGTTCGCAATATTGGTAACATAATAAATATTGCGAACAAAAATAGGAGGATACAATGGATTATACATTAACAACAAGATTAGCTGCAGAATTTATTGGTACAGCAATTATGGTTATTTTAGGTAATGGTTCGGTGGCCAATGTCGAACTTGGGCATACAAAAGGACATGGTAGTGATTGGGCTTTAATCGCCTTCGGTTATGGATTCGGTGTTATGATTCCCGCCTTAATCTTTGGTAGTATTTCAGCAAATCATATTAATCCAGCTTTCACTTTAGGATTAGCTTTTTCTGGTTTGTTCCCATGGGGTGAAGTACTTCCCTACATGACAGTACAATTTTTAGGTGCATTCGTTGGACAAGCTATTGTTGTTGCAGCCTACAAACCTTACTATGATCAAACAACTGATCCTGAACGTATTTTAGGTACTTTCTCAACTATTGATGCCGCTCAAAGTAAATTAAATGGTTTTATTAATGAATTTGTTGGTACTTTCATTTTGATATTTGGCGCCATTGGTATTACAAAAGCACCATTTTTCTCCGATAACCTCGGAACAGCTCATCTCGGATTAGGTTTCTTAGTCCTTGTATTAGTTGCATCATTGGGTGGCGCAACTGGCCCAGCCCTAAACCCAGCTCGTGATCTTGCTCCACGTTTACTACATCAACTATTACCTCTTAAAAATAAAGGTAACTCACAATGGGATTATAGTTGGGTCCCAGTCGTTGCACCAATTGCAGCCGGCATTTGTGCCGTTTTCCTATACAAATCACTTTTTATGCTAGCTTAAATTTTAAAAACCTCTAAACGATAAAATTCGTTTAGAGGTTTTTTTTCGCTATTTACGTTTAAACTCGCAAGTTAATTCTGGTATTAATTTATGCTGTCTAGTGAAATATGAGACGTGAACATTTTTTTCGTTTGCTTCTACTATCGCATATGTTCCACCAATCCCTTGATACATCCCTCTAGGAAGACTAATGCTCCCAGGATTTAAAATTAATACGCCATCGTCAGTCATCTCACATCCTAATTCATGAGTATGTCCAAAAAATACGAATTTAGCATGATTAGCCTTAGCTTTTAATTCAAGTGTGAACAGTCCTGTTTTAACGTTAGTCAGATGCCCGTGAGAGAGATAGATAGTTTCCCCGCTCACAATTTCAACTAATTCTTCTGGAAAATTCATATCAAAATCCATGTTTCCTAGGACACCATCAAATTTATTAAAAAGCGGATCATTTGCTTCTAATTCTGAATCGCCACAATGAAAAAATACATCAACTTGATTTTTATTATGTACTAAAATAGATTCTAATATATCACGATCTCCATGACTATCACTCACAACTAAGCACTTCATCTTATTTTTCCCACCAATCATTAAAATTTGACATTAACTTGACGGTTGCACGACCGCGATGACTAATTTTATTTTTTTCTACTTCAGTCAGTTCAGCCATAGACTTATATAATTCAGGTACATAAAAAAGTGAGTCATAACCAAATCCGTTATCTCCACGTGGTATACCCAAAATTTCTCCAGCCACTTCACCGTCTACAACTAGTGACTCGTTACCAGGTTTTGCAAAAACTAACGTTGTATGGAAATTTGCAGTCCTTTTGTCTTTCGGCACGTCAGTCATTTCATGTAATAATTTCGCATTATTCGCAGCGTCATTATGGTCCTCAGCAAAACGAGCAGAAAATATACCTGGTCGACCATCTAAGGCGTCCACCATTAAACCAGAATCATCTGCTAAAACAGGTAATTGTGTTAATTGTGAAATTGTTTCTGCCTTTAATCTTGCATTCTCTTCAAATGTTTTCCCAGTTTCTTCAACATCTGGTAATTCAGGATAGTCCAACAACGTAGTAACTTTAAATCCTAGTGGATTAAAAAAACGTTTAAATTCAGTCGCTTTTCCTTCATTTTTAGTTGCAATTAAAATCACATCTTTTTGATTCTCAATATGTTCATTTTGAATTAAAATGGTTTTCTTCTGCGAATTACCCATTAATTCTGATAATCCTGACATTGCTCCACCTAAAAGTTGCGTTAATTTGTCACCAAGTAAATCAGCATTAGATTTTTCAAAATTCAATTGTAAAAAAGCCCCTGATTCATTTTGAACAATTAATAAATGACTATCGGCTGTTTCCTCTTCTTCACTTGTTAAATCAGCAAATAACTCATCATGAATGAAACCAACATTAATCGCTGAAAATGGTTTTAATTTTTGACCGTTACTCTTTAACAATAAATTTTGAATTGCTACATAACTCGCATTAATAACTGTTGCAATAATATCCCCATCAGCTTGCATGATTTGTACTTGTAAATTAAATCCAGTATCTTTTAATGTTTCTGCCAAGGCCGTCTTAAGCGATGATAAAATCAATTCAATTTTGACATTGCTTTGAGCACTCAACCACTGATTAACGTCTACTTTCAATTCACCAATGTTATCTGTTTCGTTAACTAAAATTGTTACCTTAGTCAAGCCCAACTGGTATTCAATCGCACTATCGACTTCCTTAAGACTTAATTTTGTAATTGAGACTGGTCTAACTTCTAAATTATCTCGATTCTCATTTTTACGCATGTTAGTCTCCCTGTCCTAAATGAATTGTTTTAGAATTTATATTTTCTAATCCTAACCAACCTGATGCAATTTCGTTAAAATCATTCGCATCACCCGTCGTAAAAAATTCATGTTCAATTTTTGCTTCACTTTTAGCCGCAATATTAAAATAATCTAAGATAGTTGAAACATCGTTAACTGTTTCAGCTCCTGAATCAATCAACGTTACTTTATCACCAACCGCATTTTGAATAAAAGGTCTGAGTAATGGATAGTGAGTACAGCCCATGACTAGTGTATCAATGTTTTTATCATCAAAAAAAGCTAACGTTTCATTAACAACTCGTTCAGCGATTTCTGATTCGTATTGATCACTCTCGACAATTGGGACGAACTTTGGACAAGGTAAGCTCGTCACAAATAAATTAGGATTTTTTTCATGTAACGTATTACTATATGCGCTACTTTTAATCGTACCTTCCGTCCCAATAACGCCTACTCTTTGGTTTTTAGATGACTTAATTGCCGCTCTACTTCCTGGTTTTATAACACCAATCACTGGGATTGCTAATTTTTCTCGTAAATCATCCAAGGCAGCAGCCGTTGCTGTATTACAAGCAATCACTAACATTTTTATCCCTTTACTTAACAAAAAAGATGTCATATCCCAAGTGAATTCTAAAACTTGTTCTGAGGGCCGAGGTCCATATGGCATTCTAGCTGTATCACCTAAATAGTATATTTTTTCGTTTGGTAATTGTTTAAGTGCTTCTTTTACAACTGTTAATCCACCAACACCTGAATCAATAAATCCAATTGCTTGATTATTCATTTTCTAACCTCTTTTTCGATTACTTATCAATCTTAATTATGACTTGTCTTTACTCAAAATTCAAGTCTAGTCATTTAACATTAATTTATGAAAAATCAATATCATCTAATCTTAAATAACGGTATAATACTTGTATATTATATATCCAGAGGGAGATCCATATGAAACCAAATTTGATTGAAAATTTATTATCAGCTGACAACAATGATACATTCGCATATGAACTTATTCGCGATAGTTTAATACCAGAAGTAATTGGTACGGATACAACAATTTTATACTGGGTTGGTAAAAAAATGGCCCGTAATGCTAACCTCGCTAATATTGCAGACCTTATTACCTTTTTTGAAAAGGCAAATTGGGGTACTCTTGAAGTGGTTAAAGAAAAAAAAGACAAGCAAACTTGGTTACTATCTGGTAATATTGTTACCTTCAGACAGAATCAGATTAAGTCTGCTGATTTTAACCTAGAAGCTGGGTTTATTGCTGAAACTATCCAAATTCAAAGTGGTTTCACATCAGAAACAATAATTGAAAATCAAAATAATAAATCCGGTGTTTCAATTATTGTTCAAACTGATTTAAAAGATCCTAATATGACAGAACCAACTGACCAATTTCACTTCAAAGTACCAACTGAAACTGAATAATTATCGAATAGATAATTAAAAAGAGCTGACTTTAAAAGTCAGCTCTTTTTAATTACTAAATATATTGTGCTAAAACTTCTTTAACCTGATCTTTTGAATGATAACCGACGATTGTATCAACAACTTCGCCATCTTTTTTAATCATTAAAGTTGGAATACTCATGATACCAAAAGATTGTGCTGTTGCTGGATTTTGATCAATATCCATTTTAGAAAATTTTACTTTATCGCCCATTTCTTGTTCTAAATCTTCAATAGCTGGCGATTGCATACGACAAGGACCACACCATGTTGCCCAAAAATCTGTCAATGTTACACCTGAATCTGTTACTTTTTCAAATTCTTTATCTGTAATTGCTTGTACCATTTGAATTCCCCCTTTTATTATTTATGTGACCATCATATCAAAGAAAATAATACCACGCCACATTTTTGCTTACAAAAAGTAAACGTTACTTGAATTCTACGATAGTTGCGCCATTTCCACCAGCATTGGGTGCTGCAAATTCAAATGACTTAACATGACGATTTGATTTCAAATAATCTGTTATTCCAGTTCTTAAGGCTCCAGTCCCTTTACCATGAACAATAGTAACAGAAGCATATCCAGCAAGTAAAACAGAATCAATATACTGATCAACTTGGCTCATTGCATCATCATAGCGCTGTCCACGAAGATCAAGCGATGTTGAAACGCTTGTTGAAGCCGCATTTTTAAAAATGGTTCTATCCTTTTTATCATTCTCGATATGAACTTTTTGAAGGTCGTTTTCATTAATTTTCATTTTTAGAATACCAAGTTGAACTTCCCACTCTGTCTTACTCATTTTTTTAACTAAAACACCTTGTTGACCATAAGTTTTAACTAAGACATCGTCGTTCACATGGAATTCTTGTTTATTTTTAGCTCGTTGTAGGACCTTATTTTTCTTCAAAGCATTTGTTGGTTGATGCATTTGTGATAATTGTGATTTTGCATCAATTAATTCATGTTCTTTAACAGCTTGTCCTTGAAGCATCTGCATTTGGCGAATTTCTTTTATTATTTTATCTGCATTTATTTCTGCTTCTGCCACGATTTCATTAGCTTTTCCCTTAGCCTTATCCGTCATTGACTCTCTTTGCGCAACAAACTCGGCATACTGTTTAGCTAGGTCATCATGTAATTTCGTTGAATCTTCTAGTTGTGCTTTTAATGCCAGTGTCTCATCTTCTGCCTTTTTTCGCTTACTCATTAAGTCAGAAATCATTTCATTCAAATCTTGGCTATCTTGATTGGTCAAGTTTTGCGCTTGATCAACAACATTTGACGCTAACCCAATTTTACGAGAAATATCAAACGCATTACTACGACCAGGTATTCCAATTAATAATCGATAAGTTGGTTGTAACGTTTCACTATCAAATTCCATACTAGCATTAATTGTTCCAGCACGATTAAACCCATACGCTTTTAATTCGGGATAATGTGTTGTAGCAACTGTATAACTACCTTTTTCTCCAACAGCATCAAGAATTGCAATCGCCAAAGCTGCACCTTCTTGTGGATCCGTTCCAGCTCCTAATTCATCAAATAAAACTAATGAATGTTCGTTAATATTAGCTAAAATAGAAACGATATTAGTCATATGAGCAGAAAATGTACTTAAGCTCTGTTCAATCGATTGTTCATCCCCAATATCTGCAAAGATATCTTCAAAAATACCAATACGACTACCTTCATTTGTTGGAATATTTAAACCTGATTGTCCCATCATCTGAATTAAGCCTAATGTTTTTAACGTAATTGTTTTACCACCGGTATTAGGTCCCGTAACAACAATTGCTTGATAATCTTTTCCTAACATAATATCGTTAGCAACTACTTTTTTACTATCCAATAAAGGATGACGTGCTTGTCTTAAAAAAATGTCATTTTCAACACTAATTGCTGGTTCAGTTGCTTTAATTGAGCTTGCATATTGTGCCTTTGCATTAACAAAATCGAAATGTCCTAAAATATAAGCATTTTCTAAAATTTCTGCTGTAAAAGGTGCAACTAATTCAGATAACTCTGCCAAAATACGACGTTCTTCATCTGCTTGAGCAAGTTGCTGTTCGCGTAAATGATTATTCATCTCGACAATTGCTTGCGGTTCAATAAATAAGGTCTGTCCTGTTGCACTTTGGTCATGAACAGCGCCACCAAATTGACCACGATATTCTGCCTTAACAGGGATAACGTAACGTTCATTTCTAATTGTAATTAATGTTTCACTTAAATATTTAGCACTTTTACCACGCGTAAATTCTTGTAGTTTAGCTCTAATGGCACTTTCCGAGCGTAAAATATTTTGTCGAATATTATGCAATACTGGTGAAGCCTCATCAGTAATGTGACCATCATTTTCAATTGACTGATTCAACCTACGATTAATTTCAGGTAGATTTTCAAGCTTTTCTATCCATTCAAATAATCTCGTTAATTCAATTTCAGAATCTGCTAAATCTTTAAAAAATAATTTAACCTCATTAGTCGTTCGTAGTACACGACCAACAGCAGATAGCTCTTTACCATTCAAAGAAGCTCCCATATCTAACCGTTTCATATGTGGCTTAACGTTGACTAATTGTGGTAAAGGAATGCCACCGCGGAGTCGCAATATCTTCACAGCATCTTGTGTTTCGTCTAAATCCTTTTGGATTTTTTCGAGATTAGTCATCGGCTCTAATGCCTTAACTTCTTCTTGTCCAGATTCAGTAGATATAAATGTTTGAATTTGTTGTTTAACTTTTTGATATTCTAATGTCTTTAATCCTTTTTCGTTCATACTTTAATTCTCCTAACATTTAATCTGTAGATGATGTATTTGTAATGAACATCTTTTTAGCTATTGTTGGCGTATCTGTTAGTATTTTTTGAGCAACCGTCGATTCTAAAACAGCTTCATTAACTTTTTGATTAGGCCAAGCCGACAAAATAATTAACCCAATAAAAATAAAAACAAACATCAGTATAACCGATAGAACCCCACCAATTAGTGAATTCACCTGATGAATAACTGGTAATTTTGTAACAGAATTTATTACTCTAATAATACCTCTAATGAGTATACCGCCAACCACAAAT
Organism: Dellaglioa sp. CoH-55-MRSF-6; assembly: GCF_056782215.1. The sequence continues at coordinate 39,088 of NZ_JBXAYJ010000006.1, read as the reverse complement.
AAAGCCGCAAATACAATCATCGAATAAAAGTTAGTCTGAAGATGGTTCGTAATAGATGTCTTATCAGTTTCCATAATTTTAGGGAAACGTTCTCCCAACCAAATAGTAACAGGATTTGTTAAAACTTTAGCAAATAAATAGATAGCGATAAATCCTACAATTCTCAAAAGCGTTAATACTAATCCTTTTCTATAACCGTTAAAAAATGACACAATTAATAAAAAGATAACAATTAAAGAAACTGTCATAATATTACTCCTTTACTTGTGTTTCACCATTAATTTCATTTAATTTTTCTTGTAATTTAATTTGATCTGAAACTGCGTTGATAGCTACTAATATCGCTACTTGTTCATCATCTATTTCAGGTAGCATGTCCTTCACTGATTGAAATTCATTTTTCACCAATGTTGCTACGGCGTCCATGTGTGTGTCTGATTCTGATCCAATAATTGTATACACTTTTTTACCGATTTTAGTCTTATATCTATTCTTTTGATTTTCCAATGAACACCCTCCTTACATTTAATCATTTAAAAATAATTTTACCACGAATTGATCAAAAGAGATATGTGTATCATAGTCCATAATATATAATTTAAAACAAAATAAAAAAGTTAAACCAATTTGGCTCAACTTTTTAAATAATCTTCTATTGCATACTTTCATCTGAAAGGAAGGTATTCAATACTTCTTCTACCATATCCCATTCATCATCGTCTTCGATTGGTTCTAAATCACTTTCAGTTGCTTCACCATTCTCATTAGGACTAAATGAGTAAGCTTGAATTTCAACCTCTTCATCAGCTTCTGAGCCAAGTGGATAAAGCATAATATATGATTTATTGTAATCATCAGATTCAAAGGTAAACAGAACTTCAAAAAGTGTTTCATTACCGTTATCATCTACTAATGTAATCTGTTGGTTTTCTTCTTCATTATTCATATTGTGACCTCACTTTATTCTTTAGTTAATTTGCCTTTACCATCTAAATAATTCTGTAAAATTAGGCTTGCAGCAAGTTTATCAATAACTTTTTTTCTTTTTTTTCTTGATGTATCGGCCTGTTCAACAAGCATACGTTCTGCCTCAACAGTTGTCAACCGTTCATCTTGAAAATCAATTGGCAAGCCAAAAGTTTCAACTAATAACTCGCCGTACTTTTGCGCAGCTTCAGCACGAGGGCCTAATGAGTTGTTCATATTTTTGGGTAAGCCGAGTACAAAGCCAGTTACTTCATACTCTGTAACCAATTCTTTGACACGTTCAATACCAAAGTCACTTCTGTCTTCATTAATACGAATAATTTCAACGCCTTGGGCAGTCCATCCTAATAAATCGCTCATTGAAACGCCGACCGTTCTTGAACCAATATCCAAGCCCATTAATCTCATTTAATTTCCTACTTTTCTTCTGTATTTAAGTAATTTTTAACTAACTCTTCAACAATTTCATCGCGTTCATATTTTCTAATTAAATTACGTGCGTCATTAAATCTAGGAATATAAGCAGGATCGCCCGATAACAAATAGCCAACAATCTGGTTAATAGGGTTGTACCCTTTTTCTTCTAATGATTGGTAAACAGTTACCAATGTATCGTGGACATCTTTTTTATTATTTTCGTCAAAATTAAAGAACATTGTTTTATCTAATGAACTCATAACGTGGCACCCCCATCAATTTATTAACCTAGCTCTATTCTACTAAAAAAAGGACCATTCGACAATCAAAACAAGCTGATGTAATCAAGCCGTAATATAATAAAGAGTATTTATCTATTTATTATTAGATAAATACTCCTTTAATTATTATTTGGTTTGATTATTTAACCAATTTGCTGCTTCTTTGATTGCATCAGCTAAACCTGCTGGATTTTTACCACCTGCTTGAGCTAAGTCTGGTCGGCCACCGCCACCACCGCCAACAAGTGGCGCAATCGTCTTAATTAAATCGCCCGCTTTTAATCCTGATTTAATGCCATCAGCACTAACTGCCGTAATTAAATTAACTTTACCGTCATCACTTGTTGTTCCAATAGCCAAAACATCTGATAATTCTTGGGTTTTCCATTGGTCAGCCAATTGACGTAATTGAGACATCCCTGAAACTGAAACTTTTGCTGCAATTAACGTTTTACCATTAATTTCTTGTTTATTTTTGAAAACATCCCCAGCTTGTTGGCTAGCAATTTTATCTTCAAATGCTTGAATTTGTTGTTCACTTACTTTTAATGCACTTTGTAATTGTTCAATTTTATTTGAAACTTCTACGACTTTATTTACTTTTACTTGTTGTGCTACTGTTTCTAAGAGTTCGTTACGTCCGTTTAAGAAATCAAAAGCTTCTTTAGAAGTTACTGCTTCAATACGACGAACGCCGGCACCAACACCTGATTCAGAAATAATTTTAAATAAGCCGATTTCACTCGTATTTGAAACGTGCGTACCACCACAGAATTCAATTGAATAATCGCCAATTTTCACAACCCGCACAATTTTTCCATATTTTTCTGAGAATAAAGCAATGGCACCCATATTTTTAGCAGAATCAATATCTGTTTCAACAGTTTCAACAGCTAACTCAGCCCAAATCTTATCGTTAACAATCTTTTCAACTTGTTTTAACTGTTTCTCTGAAACGGAACCAATATTTGTAAAATCAAACCGTAGATAAGTGGGTTCGACTAATGACCCAGCTTGATGTGTATGTTCGCCCAGAACATCTCGCAATGCTTGATCAAGTAAATGTGTCGCCGTATGATTTTTTTCAACTTTTTTATGGAAATCTTGATTAATTTCTAGTGTCACTAATTGGTCTTTTTTCATTGCTGCAAGAACTTTAATGGCGTGTAAATTTTGTCCATTAGGTGCATGTTGAACTTCTTCAACTTCAGCAATAACATTGCCTTCTGTATCTTTGATAGTTCCTTTATCAGCAACTTGTCCACCCATTTCAGCGTAAAATGGTGTTTTTGAAAAAATAACTTGAGCGTTATCACCTGGTTTTATGTTATCTACTAACTCGTTATCCACAATTAAATCAACCACTTTGGCGTCATCCACATTAGCTTGTGTATAACCAACATATTCACTAATTGTTTTAATATCTGTTAACATCCCATTTTGAACACCCATTGATTTAGCATTACTACGTGCAGCACGAGCACGATCCTTCTGCTGTTGCATTTCAGCGTTAAACCCTACTTGATCTACAGATAATCCTTCATCTTCGGCATATTCTTTCGTTAATTCAAATGGAAAACCATAAGTATCGTACAATTTAAAGACACCAGCACCAGTTAGCTCTACTTTATTTTCTTTTTTAGTCGTTAAAATAAGATTATTTAATAACTGTAATCCATCTTTTAATGTTTCATTAAATCGTTCTTCTTCAGAACGAACAATTTTAGAAATATACTCTGATTGTTCTAAAACTTCCGGATAATAATCCTTCATAATATTACCAACAACAGGTACAAGTTGCGTTAAAAATGATCCTTCTATCCCTAATTTTTGTCCATGCATCACTGCACGACGAATTAATCGACGAATAACATAGCCACGTCCTTCATTAGAAGGTAAAGCGCCATCACCAATGGCAAATGAAATTGCACGCGCATGATCTGCAATAACCTTAAATGAAATATCATCTTGGGCATTATCATCATATTTTTTATTATTACTCATTTTTTCAGTTGCATCAATTAAGGGTAAGAATAAATCTGTTTCAAAATTAGTTTTTGCATTTTGGAAAATCGAAACAACACGTTCTAAACCCATCCCCGTATCAATATTTTGATGAGGTAGTGGTTCATAGTTATTTTCAGGTGTGTGATTAAATTCAGAGAACACGATATTCCAAACTTCTAGATAACGTTCATTTTCGCCACCAGGATAATTTTCGTCATCATCCTCAGCTAAGTTATTAAAACTTTGTCCACGATCATAAAAAATTTCTGTATCAGGTCCACTAGGTCCTTGTCCAATATCCCAAAAGTTATCTTCTACTTCTACTAGATGATCCTTTGGTAACTTAACTTCTTCTAACCAGATACGTTTTGCTTCCAAATCTTTTGGGTAAACAGTAACGTATAGTTTTTCAGCATCAAATGCGAACCATTTTTCACTTGTTAATAATTCCCAAGCCCAATTAATTGCTTCTGGTTTAAAATAATCCCCAATTGAGAAATTACCCAACATTTCGAATAACGTATGATGACGTGCTGTCTTACCAACATTCTCGATATCATTCGTACGAATACTTTTTTGGGCATTCGTAATTCTAGGATTTTCTGGTACAACTGATCCATCAAAATATTTTTTTAAAGTTGCAACACCGGAATTAATCCACAGTAATGTGGGATCATCCACAGGTAGTAATGAGGCACTAGGTTCAATTGTATGGCCTTTTTCTTTAAAGAAATCTAAATACATTTGGCGTATTTCAGTACTTGTCATTTTTTTCATAAGTGTGACTTCCCTTCTATTTTTAAGCAAAAAACACCGCTGCGAGTAAGGACGCTTATAGCGCGGTACCACCTTACTTGCAACGATGTTTTAGTCGTTTACCTCTTAAACTCGATAACGTTGAGTGGACGTCATTCTATTAATACTTAACACAAGGCAGCTTTTTTAAATAATCATTTCTCTCAGCAAATGAAATGTTTCTGTTAGGCTATTTAAATTTATCCCTGTTTCTAATAAAAATTATATTGAAATCGACTCAAATTGTCAAATTAAGCTTACGACTCTTTACGATTTTGTTTTCTGTTAACGCGACGATCCATTTGATCTTTACGTTTAATTGCTTTTTGAATCTTTTTCTTATATCCAGGTTTACGTTTTTTCTTCTCTTTTTTAACCATTCCTTTGATTACTGGAGCTAAAGGATCTTTGGTTTGTTTACGATTTTCACGGCGATTACGATCATAAGAATCAACGATTTCACCTTTTTTAATATCTTTAGGTGCAAATTTAATCCCCATTGCTTCTAACTCAGCAATTTTATTTTCTTCATTTGGTTCATATAACGTCATCGCAATACCACTCAAACCGTTACGACCAGTACGTCCAACACGATGAATGAAGAATTCTAAATCATTTGGAATATCATCATTGATGACATGTGAAACACCCTCAATATCAATTCCACGCGCTGCCAAATCAGTTGCGACAACATATTGAAAATCTAAATTTTGAACTTCTTTCATGACACGTTTTCGTTCACGAGCTGGCACATCACCATGAATTTTAGCAACTTTTAAATTCTTACCACGTAAATACTCAACAATTTCATCAACACGTGTTTTTGTATTTGCAAAAATAAGTGCGATATATGGTTGTCCCATCGTAATTAATTGATAAATAACTTCATTACGATCATGACCCTTCGTTGGAATAATCCAGTTTTCAATCGTATCACTAATAACTGATTTAGCTGCAATTTCTTCAACTACTGGGTTCTTCATGTATTTCTTTAAAAATGGTTGTAATTTTTGTGGAATAGTTGCTGAAAACACCATCATTTGAAGATCAGAAGGTAATGCAGATGCAATTTGATCAGTTTCTTTCAAAAACCCTAAATCAAGTGTCATATCTGCTTCATCTACAACTAAAGTTGATGCATTATGAATATCTAAAGCGTTACTGCTCATTAAATCAGCAATACGTCCAGGTGTCCCAATGACAATTTGTGGTTGTCTTCTACTTAATTTATCGATTTGACGCTGTTTATCTGTCCCACCAACATAATTTTGAATATGAATAGGTTCGGGACTAAATTCTGCCAATTGCTTAGCAGCTTCATAAATTTGGTAAGCAAGTTCACGACTTGGTGTCGTAATAACTGCTTGAACCGTATTATTTGAAGGATCAAGTTGATTAAAGATTGGTAATAGGAAAGTATGTGTTTTACCACTACCCGTTTGTGATTGACCTACAACGCTTTTACCCTTTAAAACAACTGGTATTAAGCGTTGTTGAACTTCTGTTGGTACATTAAAATGAATTGCTTCAATCGCTTTTAAAAGATACGATTTCAATCCAAAATTTTTAAAATTTTCTGGCATTTTATTCTCCCGTATATGTCTTAGCTAAATCATCAAGTGATTTAACTATTTCTTCGTACTCTGCTTGGTCTTTAGCTCTTGCACCACTGGCCATGGGATGTCCACCACCATCATGCTCTTTTGCTAACTGATTGATTACAGGACCTTTTGATCGTAATCGAACGCGATAGCTACCATCCTTTTGCTGCACAAAAATTGCCCAACATTGAACTTCAATAATTTTACCTGGTAAAGGTACAATTTGAGATGAACCAGCATCGCCCAACTCTATTGAATCTAGATAGTCATGTGTCAATATGACATATGCTGCTTTATGTTCTGTAATAACTAAATTATCATATACATATCCTGATAACTTAGCGACACCTGCGGTAATATTGTCCATTTTTTGGTTTATTTTAGTAGTTGAAAAATGATAAGTCATTAATTCAGCAACCACTTGCATCGTATGTGCAGTTGTTGCTGAATACATGAATCGACCTGTATCGCCAACAATTCCGGCGTATAACATCCTAGCCGCATCATCAGTAACTACAAGTTCTCCACCAACGCCATCAACTAAATCCATAACTAATTCAGAACTACTTGATGCATTTGTTTTCACCCAAACTAAATCACCATAAACGTCTTCATTGGGATGATGATCCAATTTAATTAGGTAGGCACCACTTGTATATCGATCATCTTCAACTCTTGGACGATTAGCCGTATCAATCACGATGACGAGTGCATTATTATACGTCTCATCAGAAATTTCATCTTGGTCACTAATCCATACTAATCCAGCTGAGGGCGCACCAACTTGATAAACCTTTTTGTCAGGAAAACTAGCACGAATAATTGCTGCTAACCCCGATTGAGATCCAATTGCATCAGGGTCTGGACTTTGATGACGATGAATAATAATCGTATCAAATTGTTTAATTTTTTTTAAAATTTCTAACTCAATTTTCACTTAAATGACTCCTTCTTAGAACTCAAATGGAATATCAATCTCGGGAATAATCCCCACACCATCATTCAATAATTGAACAAATTCAACTGGATTTTGTTCAATTTTGGTAAACGTATTGTAATGAATTGGAACAACCTTTTTTGCCTGTACAAATTCAGCTGCAATTGCAGCATCTTCTAAACCCATTGTATAAGTATCACCAATCGGTAAAAATGCTAAATCAACAGGTTCCATATGATTAACTAACTTCATATCTGAAAATAAAGCCGTATCTCCTGCATGATACAAGACTTTCCCATCAATATGCAATTCAAACCCTGCAGCTACACCTAATGTTCTCGCTGTACCATCAATTACCAAGGCAGCAGTATGCCACGCGGGAATAAGTTTTACTGAACCGAAAGGTAATTTAAGCTGACCACCAAAATTTAAAGGCTCAACAATTAAACCCTCATCTTCAAAATAATTAGCTAGTTCATTGATTGTAACGACTTTAGCCCCTGATTTTTTTGCTAACTCAATTGTATCACCCACATGATCGTAGTGTGCATGCGTCACTAAAATATAATCTGGATTTAATTCGTCAATAGTCGTTTTAACTAACGGATTATCTTTAATGAATGGATCAATTAAGATCGTCAACTTATCGTCAGTAACAATTTGAATACTAGATTGTCCAAGCCATGTAATTTTCATGTTTAGTCTTCTTTCGTTTCCAAAGTTGCTCTTAAGTATAACGGTTATTGAGGCCAATTACAAAGGCTGTTTTGTGTCTTTTTTCCCAAATAATGGTAGTTTCATATTTTCAAAACCAATTGGTGCTAAATTTGTCATCGTTAATCCAAGTAACCTAATTCCCTTTTCTGCACCCAATATATCGTCAAAAATCTGTCGTCCATAAAAATAAATAGTTGCTGCATCATTACGAATAAATTCTTCCAATGTTAATCTTTTTGTTAGCGTCGTAAAATCCTGATAGCGAACTTTAATGACTAACGTTTTCCCATGTTTTTGTTGTTTACTCAACGTTTCTGAAACTAAATGTGCAATATACCTAAGTTGTGTTTCAACTTCATCCGTTGTCATCAATAACTTCCCGTATGTTCGCTCGCTACCAATCGATTTTCTCTCTCTTTGCCACTCGACTGGACGATCATCAACACCTCGTACTCGTTTATATAAGAAGTACCCTAATTTACCAAATTGTTGAATTAATTCAACTTCAGATTTTTCTAATAATTCTTTTCCAGTAAGGATACCTTGATTAATCATTTTTGGTTCTGTTTTTTTTCCAACGCCTCTAAATTTACCAATTGGCAATTCAGATAAAAAAGGAATGACATCTTCTGGCAGAATTAATGTCATTCCAGCTGGTTTATTGTAATCGGACGCTAGTTTTGCTAAAAATTTATTATAAGAAACACCCGTTGAACAGGTTAAATGTAATTTTTGATAGATTTCTCTTTGAATCATGTGCGCTGCTTGAATAGCACTTTTAATTTCTTTTTTATTCTGTGTAATATCAAGATAGGCTTCATCAAATGCAATTGGCTCAATCATTTCTGTATATTCATGAAATATTTCATGAAGCTGTCTTGAAACTTCTTTATATAGTGTGAAATCAGGCGATTTAAAAATAGCTTTAGGACAAATTTCATAAGCTTCTTGGGCTGCCATAGCAGAATGGATACCTAATTTTCTTGCCTCATAATTTGCTGTAGCAACAACACCACGACCACCATTTTTTCTAGGATCCTGGGCAATAACTAATGGTTGTCCAATAAATTCAGGATGTTCACGCTCTTCAATTGACGCATAAAAAGCATCCATATCGACATGGATAATTTTTCTTTTTAATAAATTATCGTCTATTGTAATACCATTTAATTCAGCCATTAGTCCCACATCCTTTTCATGCAATTTTACACGAACGCACGTTCCTTTTCAAATTAATTGCTCTTTATTGTCCATTAAGATATAAAAATACCTCATTATCGTTAAACTTATGTTTAACAATTATGAGGTACTTCATATTATTCACCTATAACAGAATTATCCTTATTTAATTTAAAAATTTTACCTTCTACATTAAGATTATCTTTAATAGACTTTTGTAATTGTAACATTGCCTCATCAATAATTTCATTCTGTTCTTTATTGACAGATTCCATTACCATAACAGCATTTTTTGTATCATCTGTTAACATTGTTCTTTTACCATCTCGCCAATTTAAGCATCTGCAAACTGCTCCATCATCATCATAATATAAAACTTCACCAAGCAGAGCTGGTTCATTTTTATCATCACCTAAAGGATAAAAAGCTTCTCCACCTTTAGCAACACCTAAATGAAGATCTCCTTTGATAGCATCTGTATCTTCACCACCAACAGGTACACCATACTCTAATGAAATACTATTGTACAGGTCAACAAGCGGATTTATTGAACCCACACCTTTACCCTGATCAACTCGTTTAAGTAAAGCTTCAATTGATGAACGAGCACCTTTTTTCTTCTTAAAATTTTGGTATGCTTCACGCCAATTAGCCACGACTAAATTGTCTTTGAATGATTCATTTGTTAAATATTTTTGAGCTTTATCCCCAGCTTGTTCAAGCATGTTATCATAAAAATCGGTTTGATTTTCTTTAGGATGATTATCTATATCTTTTAAAAGCATAATATTAATTTGTGCATCTGGAAAGATGTTCCAAAAATCTTCATCTATAATAATTTTATTCATCATTACTCTCCTTATAAATTTATACTTTTATAATCGCTTTCGTACTATAATACTTCTGATATTTTGTCTATTAAAATAATATTTCCCTAAATAATTAAAATTATCATGCAAGAGTTACTTCAATTAATACCGAAGGATTAACGTTTTTTACTTTTTAGGATCGTATATCCAGTAATTACCATCATCCGTTAATAATTTATCTGAAGCCGTTGGACCCATCGATCCACTTAAATAGTTAGGGAATAACGTTTTATCATCATTATCGTTATGCCATGTCTCTAAAATCACATCGGCTACATTCCATGCCTTAGCAACTTCATTCCAATGAGCAAAATTAATTGCATTTCCATCTAACGCATCCAAAATTAACTTTTCGTATGCTTCTGGTGTTTTAGCTTTTGTTTCAGGTGAATTAACATAATCTAAATTCGTTTTATTCGTGTTAAAGCCTTGCCCAATTTCTTTAGTATTAATCGTCAATCTAAATCGTTCATCAGGTTCAACTGTAATTGTTAATACATCTTTACCTAAATGTTCATGTTCAGCACTTGTTCCAAAAATATTTTTTTCAACATTTTTAAAAACAATATTGATTTCAGTATTTTTCTCGACAAGACGTTTACCACTGCGAACATAAACTGGCACACCAGCCCAACGATCATTGTCAATCATTAAACGACCAGCAATAAATGTTTCAATCATTGAATCAGGTGAAATCTGTTTTTCCTCACGATAAGCCTTTTCGGTTCCTGCCTCATTTGCACCATATTGTCCACGAACAAAGTTTTTATTAACTTCATCAGGTTTTAAGATACGGATTGCTTTTAAAGCCTTTAATTTTTCTTTACGAATTTCTGATGCAACAAATTCTTTTGGCATGTCCATTGTTAATAATGAAACAACTTGCATAATGTGATTTTGGAACATATCACGCATAGCGCCACTCGTTTCATAGTACCCGCCACGTTCTTCAACACCTAATGACTCACTCAACGTTAATTGAATATTATCTATATACTTATTATTCCACAATGTTTGCGTAATAATATTACCAAAACGAATTGCTGGAATATTTTGAATCATTTCCTTACCTAGGTAATGATCAATTCTAAATATTTGATCTTCATCAAAAGTATTTGTAATTTCATCATTTAACTTTTTAGCACTTTCAAAATTGCGTCCAAAAGGTTTTTCAATAATTAAACGGTTGAATCCATTTTTAGTTACTAACTTTTGTGACCCTAAATGAGTCGCAATCGTACCAAAAAATTGAGGTGACATTGCTAAGTAGAACATACGGTTACCTTCAATTTGGTATTTTTCATCAAGTTTATCTGCTAATTTTTTTAAAGTTATATAATGTGCAACATCAGTCACATCATGTGATTGATAATAAAAATGTGATACGAAATCAGCAATTTTATTAGCATCATCGCTAACATTAACTAAAGATTCAGTAACAACGTTTTGATAAAAATCATCTGTCCAAGGACGTCTTGCAGTCCCAATTACAGCAAAGTTGGCATCTAAAAATCCTTTTTCAAATAGTTTGAAAAGAGATGGATACAATTTTCGCTTTGCTAAATCTCCGGTTCCACCAAAGATAATAAATAAGGCCTTTTGTTGAGTTTCCATTATTCCACACCACTCTCATTTTTGAGGTTTCAGTCCTCTTTATTAGTAAAATCAATAGTATAAGTTTACATTTTATTAGTAAAATAAACAAGAAAGTTGGTCTTAAACTAGACAATAAAAAAAGTATTAACTCTGATTAGCACAAAGTTAATACTTGAAAATAATTATTTTTCGTCAGAAGAGAATTTATCTTCTTCAGTTTTTGTTTCAATAACTGCATCAGTAGTTGTTTCTTCCTTAACTGCAGCTGCAGGTTCTACTTTAACTGCGGCAGGAAGGACACGTGCGATTGCTGAGCGTTCAAATGTTAAGAAAATACCGTCACAATCAAGTGTAACAGTTTTTGCCTCTTCATCAAAACTATCAATAACGCCGTGTAAACGACCAATAGTTACTACTGCATCCCCAGGTTTTAATTGGTTCATCATATCTTGTTGTTTTTGTTGTTGTTTTTTTTGTGGACGAATCATCATGAAATACATCAAGACGAATAAAGCCACAATCATTAAAATACTACTATATTGCATTAATAAGTCACCTCTATTTCTTTTTTCTTACTACACAAGGGTATCAAACTTATTGACTGAACACCACAGTTATTCAAAAAAATTTAAAAATTCTTAGGATTTTTATCATAAAATCCATATTGTTCAAAAAATGCTTCACGAAATTCTAATAAGTTGTCATCCATAATAGCTTGACGAACATCAGCCATTAAATGTGTTAAAAAATACAAATTATGATAACTAGTTAAACGAATACCAAATGTTTCATCTGCTTTAATCAGATGACGTAAATAAGCACGCGTATAATTCTTACATGTATAACAATCACAGTTTTCATCTAATGGTCTAAAGTCTCGTTCATATTTCGCATTTTTTACAACAACACGGCCCATTGAAGTCATTGTTGTCCCATTTCTAGCAATACGTGTTGGTAACACGCAATCAAACATATCAATTCCACGTAACACCCCATCAATCAAGGCGTCAGCTGAACCAACACCCATTAGATACCGTGGCTTGTCTTCTGGTAACAATGGCGTTGTGAAATCTAAAACGCGGTTCATTTCAGCTTTTGATTCCCCTACCGATAACCCACCTATTGAATAACCAGGAAAGTCCATTGAAACTAAATCACGCGCACTTCGTTCTCTCAAATTTCGATGACCGCCACCTTGAACAATTCCAAATAAAGCCTGTTCTTTCGGATTCAAATGAGCTTCAAGTCCTCTTTCAGCCCAGCGGCTTGTCCGATCAACTGATTTGCTAATATAGTCATAACTTTCAGAAAATGGTGGACATTCATCAAAACTCATCATAATATCCGCACCTAAAGCATTTTCTATGTGGATCGCTTTTTCTGGTGATAAGAATAATTTTTCTCCATTTAGATGACTTCTAAATTTGACGCCTTCCTCAGTAATATCACGCATCTTTGCTAATGAAAATACTTGAAAGCCACCCGAATCAGTCAAAATACCTTTATCCCAATTCATAAATTTATGTAACCCACCAGCTTCTTGTACGACATCTTCACCGGGGCGTAACCATAAATGATAGGTGTTTGATAAGATAATATTAGCACCAAGTTCGTCTAATTCTTCAGGTGCCATTGATTTAACAGATGCTAGTGTACCTACGGGCATAAACATTGGCGTTGGGAAAGTTCCGTGAGGTGTAATAATTTCACCAAGTCTGGCACCTGTCCGTTTGTCTTTTTTGATTAACCGATACTTAATTGCGGGCTCTACCATTATTAATTCTCCATCCTATTTAATATACATTGCATCGCCGAAGCTAAAGAATCGATATTTAGAATCAACTGCATGTTTATATGCGTTTAAAATATTTTCTCTTCCTGTAAATGCTGCAACCAACATTACTAATGTTGATTTTGGTAAATGAAAATTAGTTATAAATCCTTCAACAACCTTAAATTCATATCCTGGTTTAATGAAAATTTCCGTCCAACCACTGTCAGCTTGAATAGCGCCCTTAAATTTTGAGCCAATTGTTTCAAGTGTCCGAATTGTAGTTGTTCCTGTCGCAATAATTTTACCACCTGATTTACGAACATCATTTAATTGTTGAGCTGCATCCTCAGTTAAACGATAAAATTCACTATGCATTTTATGGTCTGCAATATTCGTTTCACTAACAGGTCTAAATGTCCCTAATCCAACATGTAGCGTTAAATAAACAAGATGAACACCTTTAGCTTCAATCTTTTCTAATAATTCATTTGTAAAATGTAAACCAGCTGTAGGTGCTGCTGCCGATCCAACTTCCTTTGAATAAACCGTTTGGTACATTTCTTGATCTTCAAGCGTTTCTTTAATATAAGGAGGTAGCGGCATTTCGCCAAGTTCATTCAGAATTTCCATAAATATACCCTCATATTCAAAACGAATCATGCGGCCACCATGTTCTAGCTCTTCAATGATCGTTGCCGTTAAGCGGCCATCACCAAAACTAATCACAGAACCAACCTTCATTTTTTTAGCAGGTTTTACTAATGTTTCCCAGTTATCACCATCAGTATTGTTCAATAGCAACACTTCGATGTGGCCACCAGTATCAGGTCTAATTCCATGAATTCTAGCAGGCATCACCCGCGAATCGTTCATTACAAGAGCGTCCCCAGCATTTAATTGGTCAATTACATTATAGAAATAATCATCCTTGATTTTACCTGTCTCATGATCCAAGATTAACATCCGAGATGCATCACGTTCTTCTAAGGGTGTTTGCGCAATTAATTCTTGAGGCAATTCATAATCGAAATCTTCAGTACTTAGTTGTTTAGTCAAAATATCGTCATCCTTCTCTATTTATTCTCGTTAAAGTCATAAGGTCGATTCAAATGTTCATAAGCTTCCATTGTTGCAACTCGCCCTCTTGGTGTGCGTTTTATAAAGCCAATTTGCATTAAATAAGGTTCAACCATTTCAGCAATGGTCTCTGTTTCTTCCCCTATATTGGCTGCTAACGTACTCAAACCAACTGGACCACCTTGATAGAAATCAATCATAGTCTCTAAAAGTTTGCGATCTGTCTCATCTAATCCACGGTTATCCACGGCAAGTAGATTTAACGCATGATCAGCCGTTGCTTGGTTAATTTCACTTTGGTCAGAAACTTCTGCAAAATCACGAACTCTTTTTAATAGGCGATTCGCAATTCGTGGTGTTCCACGTGAGCGTCGAGCTAACTCATGAGCGCCACTTTCTTCAATTTTTGTATTGAAAATATCTGCTGATCGAATGACAATTTCTTGCAAATCAGATTGATTATAATAGGCCATATGTTCAACAATCCCAAATCGATCTCGTAACGGTGCTGATAGAAGGCCCGCCCGTGTTGTTGCACCAATCAATGTGAATGGAGGTAGTGGAAAATGAACGGGATGTGCTGTTGGGCCTTGGCCAACAACAATATCTACAAAAAAATCTTCCATAGCTGAATACAACATTTCTTCAACCATCTTGGGTAAACGATGAATTTCATCAATAAATAAGACATCCCCAGGTTGTAATTCATTTAAAAGTGCCACAAGATCTCCAGATTTTTCAATTGCTGGTCCACTAGTTGTTTTAATTTGCACTTGCATTTCATTTGCAATAACCATTGCAAGTGTTGTTTTACCTAACCCAGGTGGCCCATACAACAATACATGATCAAGTGCCTCTTCACGTTGTCTAGCAGCTTGGATATACACACTTAATTCATTTTTAACCTTATCTTGACCAATGTATTGTGATAAAAATTGGGGACGAAGTGACTTTTCAATGGATTCTTCCTGATTATCTTCCGGTTCATTCGAAATAATCCGTTGTTCTGTCATTTTATCAACCTCCTTTTATTTTTTCATTAATAATTTTAAGCCTTCTCGTAGATAAGCATCCGTTGAGTCTGCTTCGAATGATTCTAGATTCTTACTAATAGCCTTAATCTCACGTTGAGAATATCCTAAAGCAGATAAAGCTTCAAGACTTTCTTTCATAAATGGTGATGCTTGTGCCGGAATGAAATCAAGCGATTGTTGTCCTGGCATTGTGGTTGCTTGACCTTCAATATCATCTAATTTACCTTTTAAATCAAGCACGATTTGTTGTGCTGTTTTTTTACCAACACCTGGAAATTTAATTAAATAACTAACATCTTCTGTATTAATCGCATTAACTAAACCACGATGATCATCATTGGCTAAAATAGCAAGCGCACTCTTAGGACCGATTCCTGAAACATTCAATAATTTTTCAAATAATTTTTTTTCATCTAAATCGTAAAAACCAAATAACGTCATATCATTTTCACGAATAGCCTGATAAACAAAAATTTTAACAACTTTTTTTGAATCTTCTTGGTACCTAAATGGGTTAGCAACAAAAATTTGATAGCCTATTCCATTAACTTCTAAAACAAGATAAAAAGGTGTTACAGCCGTTATTTGGCCCATAAAATACTCATACATATTATTTTCCCACTTTTCCTAATCTACATGAATCTGCTTTTAATAGTGTACCATAGACCACTTATTTATACAGTTATCGCTTTTCTTACAAAAAAATCAATTATCACCAAATATTTGGCAACAATTGATTCTTAGCCTAACCTTCGTGACCGGTTTGATGTGAATCTTGAATTCGTTTAAAGAAATGTTCCATGTCTTGATTAGAAAAATGAACTAAAACTGGTCGTCCATGTGGACAATTAAATGGATTTTCAACATTTTTTAGCTCACTTATCAATGCCTTAGCTTGTCGATCATCAAGGTGGTGATTTGCTTTGATTGCCCTCTTGCAACTCATCATAATCGCCGCTTTTTCTCTAAATTCAGCAATCACTATTTTCCCATCTGTGAGTAAGTAATCAATCATTTCTCGAATCGTACTTTCTTCTTGCCCTTCTTTAAACCAGGTTGGATGCTGTCTAATAATGAAACTATTTTGTCCAAATGGTTCAAGGATGAGTCCGATTTTTTCCAATATATCGGTATGTTCAGTAATAATTATAGCTTCACTTACTGTATATTCTAGAACAATCGGTACCAATAGATTTTGCAAGTCACTAGAAACGTCACCAATTTGCTTACGATAAAACTCATAATTAATACGTTCTTGTGCAGCATGTTGGTCTAATATATATAACCCGTCTTCCGATTCTGTAAATAAATAGGTTCCATGCATTTGGCCAATATATTTTAAATCAGGAAACCTTTGTTCACTCTTTTTCGTGGTAGCTATTTCTTCATCATTCTCTTTCTGTACATCGCCTGTTTCATCCGGCGTAACAATAGAAAATGGTGCCACATTAATTTCATTAGCATATTGTGTCTCAAATGTGCTAACTCGTTTCGAATCCAATTGTTCAGCAACTTGAATTGAGATTGGTTCAATATTCCTTGATAAATGATTTAAATTTTCGCCAATTGTAATCTTAGGTTCACCACTTGTTACTGCATCCGTTTGTACTGATGAGAATTTAGGCTTAGCTTGATATTTACTTGAGGCTTCATTCAAATCAAATTGTAATTGATCCGTATCTATTTTTTCACGTTTCTTAGAACTTAAATTCTCTAATGCTTCCGGAATTAAATTTTCTTCAGCAATACGTTCATAGATAATCTTTTTTATAAGTTCAGTTAATTCTGGTTCTTTACTCAATCTTACTTCCTGCTTAGTTGGATGAACATTCACATCAACTAGCATGGGATCTAATTGAATATTCAAAATTGTAATCGGATAGCGTCCAACCATTAATTTTGATCCATATCCTTTAATGATTGCTTTATTTAAATTAACATTTTTAACGTAACGTCCATTAATTAAAATAGATATAAACTGTCGGCCAGCACGCGTTAATTCTGGCAGTGATGTATAACCGCTAATCTTAAAATCTAAATCATGACCCTTAAATTCAAGCATTTGGCGTGCACTTTTGACCCCATAGATAGCTGAAATAGTTTGTTTCAGTTGGCCGTTTCCAGTTGTTTTCAAGACTTCTTTACCATCATGTGTTAAAGAAAATGAAATATTTGTATGGCTCATTGCTAATCGGTTCATCATGTCGCTAATAATTGACATTTCAGTTTGCAAAGACTTTACATATTTTAAACGTGCAGGCGTATTGTAAAATAAGTCAGAGACTGTTATTTCTGTTCCTTTACGACTAGCAGATGATTTTTCATCTACTATCTCACCACCGTTAACAGCAATAACAGCCCCAGGTTGCCCTTCAATAGCTGTATTCAAAGTCACTTTAGCAACTGATGCAATACTTGGTAAAGCTTCGCCACGAAATCCTAGCGTACTGATTTTAAATAAATCTTCTCTTGAAGTAATCTTACTTGTGGCATGACGTTTAAAAGCATTCTGCAGTTGGGATGCCTCAATGCCATCTCCATTATCAATGACTTGAATTAATTTAAGCCCAGCTTCCTCAACGACTACATCAACTTGTGTGCCATGCGCATCAATCGCATTTTCAACTAATTCTTTTACAACAGATGCAGGTCTTTCAACTACTTCACCAGCAGCTATTTGATCCGCTAAAATTGTGGGCAGTTCAATTATTTTTGTCATTCATTCACCTTCAGTTCTATCCGTTCAATTTTTCTTGCCAGTCATATAAGACGTTCATAATATCTCTTGGCGTCATGTTCATCAAGTTAAGTGCTTTAAGTTCATCCACAACTGCTAACTGGTCCTTTGACAAGTTTTCGTTAACAAATAAAGATAACTGCGTATCATCTTCATTGATGGTTGTTGGTAATTCTTTTTTACTATCTGATTGTTTATTTTTTAGCTCTAAATCATCTAAAATTAATGTTGCACGGCTTAACAATTCTGCTGGCATTCCCGCCAATTTAGCAACATGAATCCCATAAGATTTATCTGCAGGTCCTTCTTGAATTTTATGTAAGAAAATTAATTCACCATTTTCTTCAATAGCACCTACATGGACATTTTTTAAAGAACTAACGGTTTCTTCAAGTATCGTTAATTCGTGATAATGTGTCGAAAAAAGTGTTTTGGCATGTACATGTTTATCCACATACTCGATAATCGCTTGTGCGAGTGCCATACCATCATAAGTTGCCGTTCCCCTACCAAGTTCATCAAATAAGATTAAACTATTCTCAGTCGCATTTTCTAAGGCTTGATTAGCTTCTTTCATTTCAACCATAAACGTACTTTGACCTGAAATTAAATCATCTGCTGCACCAATCCGAGTAAATATTTGGTCAAATATTGGCATTTTAGCCGCCTCTGCAGGTACGAAACAACCGATTTGAGCCATCACAACCGTTAATGCTAATTGACGCATATACGTACTTTTACCTGACATATTAGGTCCTGTAATCAATAAAATATCAAGTGTTTCAGGCATTCTAACATCATTTGGTATATAGCTTTGTTTTCCCATCACTTTTTCAACTACAGGATGCCAACCAGCTGTGATATCCAATTGATGACCTTCTTTTAATAATTGTGGTTTTACAAAATGTGAGTCTTCACTAACAACCGCGAAACTTTGTAAGACGTCTAACGTGGCAATTCCTTGAGCTAATATCTGTAATCGTTCAATTGATTTTTTAACAATATCTCTAATTTCGACAAACAATTTATATTCTAAATCCATCGCTTTACTCTCAGCACCTAAAATAATACTTTCACGTTCTTTCAGTTCAGGTGTGATATAACGTTCAGCATTAGTCAACGTCTGTTTTCGTTCATAACGGTCTTTTGGAACATTAATAATATTAGATTTTGTCACTTCGATAAAATAACCAAAAACACGGTTAAATCCAATTTTAAGATTTTTAATCCCCGTTAGATTTCTTTCTTTGGCTTCCATTTCAGCTAACCATTGTTTACCATTTTTCATTGCATCTTGATAAATATCTAATTTATCATTATACCCCGGTTTAAATAGGTGACCATCAGTCACTGATAAAGGTGGTTCATCAACAATGGCACGTTCTATTAAATTAGAAATATCATCGACTGGATCTAATTTATTGATAACATCAGAAAAAGTACCATCGTCAATTTCGTCTAAAACATATTTAATTTTAGGAACTTGTTTAAGCGATAATTTAAGTTGAACTAAATCTCGCCCATTTACGCTACCAAAAGCGACACGTCCTGCCAATCTTTCTAAATCATAAACTTTAACTAACTCTTCTTGTAACGTACTTCTTTCAAAATAATGGTTAATCAATAAATCAACCTTATTTTGACGGTCTAAAATTTCAGCATAGTTAATAAGCGGTCTATCAATCCACTGTTTAAGTAAACGACCACCCATAGCTGTTTTTGTGTCATCTAATAACCACAATAAAGTACCTTGCTTCTTGCCCGTTCGAATATTTTGCATTAATTCTAAATTATATTTTGAATAATGATCCATTTTCAAGAAAAAATCAGGCTCATAATGAACTGCTTTTTGTAAATGATCTAAACTTCGTTTTTGCGTAACTGAAAGATACGTTAACAAGTCAGTTACAACCGAGATTTCTAGTGAATCTGTTAAATCTTGAATCGCATAACTTGATTCAGCATGATTTTCAACAATTTCTTGTTTAGAAAGCATAATATTTAATTTTTCTAATGTTTCGATTGTTTCATCAGACAAACTATCATTAATCACAATTTCTTTAGTTCTCAAACTCATTATTTCATTAATTAAATTATCTAAATTATCTAAGCGACTCGTTTTTAATTCACCTGTTGATAAATCAACATAAGCAAATCCAAAACTATTGTTGTCTTCTATAATAGCTGTTAAATAATTATTTTCTTTAGACTCCTTCGCACCGTTATCCATCGTTGTTCCTGGTGTTACTAGCTGAATAACTTCACGTTTAACCATACCTTGAGCTAATTTAGGATCTTCAACTTGTTCACATATTGCGACTTTGTATCCTTTTTCAACTAAAATATCGATATAATTTTGAGCAGCATGATGCGGTACGCCACACATTGGAATAGGATCATCAGCTTTTTTATTACGTGTTGTTAACGTTAATTCGAGTAATTGCGACCCTTTAACAGCATCATCATAAAATAGTTCATAAAAATCACCAAGACGATAAAACAAAAAAGCATCAGGATACTGTGCTTTAATGTCAAAATATTGTATCATCATTGGCGTTAGTTTTGTTTTTTGCGGCATAGTCGAGATGCCCTCCTATCTCTAAATTAATCCATAAAAGGATGGTCATCATTAATTAATACAGGGAATATCTTTTTAGCATGTCCCGTTTTGTCATCAATATCTATCACACAAGCAGATAACGTTTTACGACCTGTTTCATCCACTTCAAATCGTGTTGGCATTTGCGATAAAAAGCGACCAATTACATTTTCACGTTTCATTCCTAAGATACCATCGTATGGTCCTGTCATACCAACATCTGACATAAAGGCAGTTCCTTTAGGTAAAATACGCGCATCATTAGTAGGCACATGTGTATGCGTACCTACTACCGCAGATACTTGACCATCTAAGAACCATGCTATAGCTTCTTTTTCACTCGTTGTTTCAGCATGAAAATCAATAAAAATGAAATCAGTCTCTTTTTTGACTTCTTCTAAAATATCTTGAACAACTGCAAACGGATCATCTGAAGGAGACATAAAAACACGTCCTTGCAAATCAATCACAGCTAATTTTTGCTGATTAATATTAATAATTGTATGTCCAATCCCAGGTACTTGGTTTGCTGAGAAGTTAGCTGGTCTAATTAATTTTTTTGCACCACCAATAAAATCTTGAATATCTCTATTATCCCAAGTATGGTTACCCATGGTTACAACATCAGCACCTGTTTGAAGGAATGCTTTATAGACAGATTCATTAATACCTCTACCCTTCGTTGCATTTTCACCATTTACAATGGTAGCCTGTGGATGAAATTTTCTTTTTAATTTTGGTAAATACTCTTTAATCATTTGTTGACCTGAATCGCCAACGACATCTCCGACAAATAATAAACGCATGGTTGTCCTCTTTTCTTATATATAAAACTAGTTTAACATTTTTTCTTTTTAATAGACAAAAAATGATGATTTAAGAAATTAATCTTAAATCATCATTTTTTTATTTAGCATACTCAATTGCTCTTGTTTCTCGAACGACAGTCACTTTAATATGTCCTGGGTATTCGAGTTCATCTTCAATTCTGTTTTTAATATCTCGAGCTAAGACAGTTGCTTGAATATCATTAACTTCATTTGGCGTGACAATAACACGTACTTCACGACCAGCTTGAATTGCATAACTTTTCTGTACACCTTTAAATTCATGTGTAATATCTTCAAGTTTTTCAAGTCTATGAATATAATTTTCTAACGATTCACTTCGTGCGCCTGGTCTTGCAGCTGAAACAGCATCTGCCGCTGCAACAAGAATAGCAATAGTATATTTAGCTTCAACATCACCATGATGTGAAGCTATAGTGTTGATGACAACATCATTTTCTTTATACTTCTTAGCTAATTCAAGGCCAATTTCCACATGTGAACCATCAACTTCATGATCAACTGCTTTACCAATATCATGTAACAATCCTGCGCGTTTTGCTAATGTAACATCTTCACCCAATTCAGCGGCTAACACACCTGCTATTTTGGCAACTTCAATAGAATGGCTTAACACATTCTGACCATAACTTGTACGATAATTTAATCGACCAATTGTTTTAATTAAATCAGGATGAATTGTATGAAGTCCGAGATCAAAGGTTGTTTGTTCACCTAATTCACGAATTTTTTCATCCATTTCTTTACGTGATTTTTCAACCATTTCTTCGATTCGTGCCGGATGAATCCGACCATCTTGAATTAATTTTTCAAGAGTCATTTTGGCAATTTCACGACGAATTGGATCAAACCCACTTAAAACGACTGCTTCTGGCGTATCATCGATAATTAAATCAATCCCTGTTAAGGTCTCTAATGTTCGAATGTTACGTCCTTCGCGGCCAATAATACGGCCTTTCATTTCATCATTTGGCAAGGTAACTAATGAAACAGTTGTTTCAGATACCATGTCAGCTGCACTTCTTTGAATAGCTTGAGCAACTAAATCTTTAGCATTACGATCAGCTTCTGATTTAGCTTGCTTATCACTTTCCTTAATCATAACAGCTCGTTCATGACTTAATGATTCTTTCGTATCGTCCATAATAATAGTCTGTGCTTGTGTTTGTGTTAGAGAAGCAACTCTTTCAAGTTCTTCTTGTTGTTCCTGAATCAGTGAAGTAGCTTCTTGTTGTTTTGTGTCAACAAGTTTTTGGTCAGACGTTACTTTTTTCTCTTTGTTCTCAAGCGTTTGTTCTCGTTTATCTAGTGCGCCATCTTTACGATCTAAAGTTTCTTCACGTTGAATTACTCGATTTTCTTGCTTTTGAATTTCTGAACGTCGTTCCTTTAACTCATTGTCTATTTTATCACGATAACTTTGACTTTCTTCTTTAGCCTCTAAAACAGCCTCTTTTTTCTGAGTCTCAGCATCTTTCTTTGCACTTTTTAAAATACCTTCAGCCGTATGCGTTGCGACATCAAGTGTTTTTTCGAAATTTGACTTTCTATATGCAATTCCAATAAAAATTCCAACAACTAAAGCAATAATAGCGATGATAGCGAGGATTAATACGGTTGTTATAGATCCCATAAAAGTCCACCTCCGCATCATCAAATAATGATTAATTTAACTAATCATAAATTTTTAGATGTTTTTTATTTTGTTCATATACACTTTAGTATTTTACGGTTAATTGCCCCCCGCTGTCAACAACAATCCATTGCCAAATTTAATTATTTACTCATTAATTTCATCAAATATCCATTTAAGTCCACTTAGAACACTTCTTTGTCTAATTGTTTCTCTATTTCCAGCAAAATGAAATTGTTTTGCAATAACGGGACTATTTTTAATTGCTAATCCAATCCAAACCGTTCCAGCTTTCTGATTTTCAAGCTCATCTGGACCTGCAACACCAGTAAATGAAATAGCAATATTTGTTTTCATTTTATTTTGTGTTTGTTGGGCCATTTGTTTAGCGGTTTCTTCACTAACAACACCATATTTTTTAATATCTTCAGTCGAAATACCTAAAA
This sequence comes from Dellaglioa sp. CoH-55-MRSF-6, assembly GCF_056782215.1. The sequence goes on along the minus strand of NZ_JBXAYJ010000006.1, from coordinate 15,554 downwards.
TATCAGATTTGGCTGTATTAGCATATGTTATAAATCCACCATCATAAATTTTTGAGACACCTGGTATTTCTGCTAATGTACTTTGAAATAATCCAGCTGTTAAACTTTCGGCTGCAGAAATAGATAAGTTTTTTTCAATTAATTTAGTTACAACAATATTTTGTAACGAATTGTCATCCCCATAGCCATAGAAATAATCACCAACTTTGGAAAGTACATAAATCTCCATTTCGTTAATTAATTCTACAGCTGATTTTTTGTCTGTAGGACTTGCCGTAATTCGCAAAGTGACCTCATTTGTCTTGGCGTATGGTGCAATAGTAGGATTAGTTTGTGAATCAATTATCTCTTTTAATTCAGTCACCAATTTAGATTCACCAATGCCATAAAAACGTAAAACTTTTGATTCAAGATGACTATTTAAGTTATATTCTTCTTTTAATAGCTGTTCAACTTCCTTATTAAACATTGTTTTCAATTCCTTAGGTGGTCCAGGTAATAATAAGAAATCACACGAATCACCTTTGTAAAAATCACCAACAGCCATTCCAGCATGATTTTTAATTGGTTTTGATCCTTCTATATACAAAGCTTGTAATTTGTTGTTTTCAGTCATTTGACGACCCGTTTGTGTAAAATGATCTTCTATTTTTAACATGGCGTCCTTATTTTCAACTAACTTCTCATTTAAAAATTTGGCGACCATCTGCTTCGTTAAATCGTCTTCTGTTGGTCCTAAGCCACCAGAAAGGATAACCAAATCATTTCGTTTTGAAGCCAGTTCAATTGCCTCTAACATTCGTTCTTCATTATCCCCTACAACTGTCTGATAAAATACATTTACACCTAAATCAGCTAATTTTTCAGCTAAGAAAGCACTGTTCGTATTTACAATTTGTCCTAATAATATTTCTGTACCAACCGCAATTATTTCTGCATGCATGATGTTGCCTCCTAATTTAATTAAAAAAGACTAAAACGGTTAAATGTTTTAGTCTAAATATTTTTATTTTTCAAATGAATCTGAGAAAATAGCTCTATTTTGAACAAAGTAATCAATACCTGAATAAACAGTAAAGAATAAACAAATATAAAGAAAAATGGCAGCCATAGGTACATTAATTGCTGCAAATAACACATTATTTAAAAACAATAAAATAATAGCTATCATTTGGGTTGTTGTCTTAATTTTGCCTGGCATAGCTGCAGCCATAACTTCCCCATCATTTTCAACAATAATCAATCGTAATCCTGTTACCGCAAGTTCGCGACAAACAATAATTGCAGCTACCCATGCAGGTACTTGGTTAAATGAAACAAGGATAACAAATGCAGTCATTACAAGCATTTTATCTGCCAATGGGTCTGCAAATTTGCCAAAATTAGAAACTAAATGTTGGCGACGTGCAATTTGACCATCTAAAAAATCTGTTAATGAGGCAGCTGCAAAAATAATTGCACCAATTAGATGTGTCACCTGAATCTGTGTACCAACCCAAGTAACCATTCCCCAATCAATTGGTAATAACAATACAAGCATGAAGATTGGAATTAAAATAATCCGCACAACCGTTAATTTATTTGGTAAATTCATAATGATCCCCTTTTTCAAAAATTGCCAACAACATAGTATCCGTTGTTGACAATTCTGGCTTATTTAATATTTACAGTAACTGTTCTAACTTGTAGAGTTGCATTTGTTTTCATAAAATTAAATTTTTTACCGTTAATCGTGATACTCATAGCTGGTGCATTACCAAAGCTAAAGACAAATGACTTTGTACCGGCTGGGATTGTAACAGTATCCGTTGCATCTGAGACAAGTGTTGCTTGCCATAGTTGTGTGCCATCAGCCGTAATTGAGCTCCAAGCAGCACTACCAGAAGCTACTAATTTAACTTTAGAAGTTGTTGGTGCATTTTCCATTGTGTAAACAGTGTTTGTTCCCGCATCTGAAACATATGTTAATTTTTGCGTTTTCTTATCAGATGAAGAACTAGCCTTTACTGATTCAGAACTAGAAGTTTTAGTTTTTGAGTCAGTTGAAACAGATACTTTAGAACTTGAACTTTCAATTTGAGTATCTGTATCTTTACTATTCAATGTCACACCATAAATTGTACCCAAAATCCCTAAGACAATCACAACAATAATAATTGTTGGCAAGTACGACATAAACTTATCAAAATTACCGTCTTTTGGTAGTTTAGCAGACTTTTCAGAACGTGATACTTGTTCCTTTGCAACGACTGTTTCTTGTGTATCTGGAAGTGTTTCATTGAATTCTTTTAATAATTTATCCCCATCCAAATCAACCGTCTCTGCATATTGTTTAACAAATGCTCGAACGTAAAAATCTCCTGGTAAATCAGAAAATTTTTCATCTTCAATTGCAATCAAATAACGTTTTTGAATTTTCGTCATTTGTTGTAAATCATCTAACGTATATCCTTTATTTATTCTCGCTTCTTGTAATGTTTTTCCAATTTCACTCATGTCTAATTCTCCACTTAGTTTAATAGTTAATCTTCTAACAATCAGTATAACATAATCGTCATGTCCAATTTGTTAAAATTTTATTATTTTATTTCAACCATCCGCCTGAAACATAAATCGTTTGACCGGTGAGGTACCCTGCCTCTTTGGCTAATAATTGTTTTACCCAAAATCCAATTTCTTCGGGATGTGCGAAACGTCCCATTGGAATTTCACTTGAGATATCTTTCTTTGCATCTTTCGAAAATTGTTGATTCATTTTTGTATCAACTGCGCCTGGTGCCACCACGTTAACCGTAATACCTAACGAGGCAACTTCTTTACTATAAGCATTGGCAAAGGACGATAACGCACCTTTTACAGTACTGTACAGTACTTCCATTGGGCTACCAACGCCTCCATAAATTGACCCAATAAATATAATTCGGCCAAAATGATTTTGGGCTAACTTTGGTTCCAATTTCTGAATTAATGCCAATGGTGTTTGAACTTGCATCTTCATCATTTTATCTAAATCAGACATTGGGGCTTCATTGAATAAATGGTAAGAAGTTGTTCCTTCAGCAAATATTACAGCATCTACGGCAAATAGTTGGGATATCACTGGATCAACATTAGTCGCTGTCATATCAAATTGTAACGGCAAAAAATCTTGTTTTGGATATTTTCCCCTCAACTCTTGTGTTAATCCCATAATTGCTTCATCATTTTGATAATAATGCATTGTTAGCGACCAACCAATATCTGCCAATTGTCTTGCAATCATTTGACCAATATCACCAGACGCTCCAAAGATAACTGCCCAACTCATTTAATCATCCTCTTTAGCCATAATTTGGTAGACACTAATTGCTTCAGAACGAATAAAATCTTTAGCTCCTTGGCGAACTTGATCTAATGTCATATTTTCAATAATTGGTGCCCTATCAAAAACAGTGGCATCATCAAACAAATCACCATCATACTGATTTGCAATGCTCTCAAGTGAGTTCATCGATTGAATGGATTGACCTAACATTTCACGTTTAGCCAATTCAAACTGGGCCTCAGCCCCTGAAAGGTACTCTGACGCATTCTCTAAAATATGAATAATGGCATCCGATAACTTTTGAGGGTCATCAGTATCACCACTAATACTTGCAAAATGGAAGCCACGTTCAATTTCAAATTCATAGCCAAAGGAATCATCTAACGTCCCTTCATCATATAATTTCATATATTGAGGGGCCGTGTCACCAAACAAAAGATAAAGAAGCATATGGATTGTCTCTTTGTATTTCAAGCCGTTACGGCCTTCTGGAACATTATCTAATCCTTTTATACCAACAATTGTTTTAGCACGTTGAATGGCCATCTCAGTTGCACGATATGGCATGATGTCTGAACCGTCTACTTGAGTTTCTGGAATTAATCGTTTAATTGTTTCTGCTGCTTCTGGAAACTTTTTATGATTTTGATTATTTTTAATTAAATCTAAAGTTTCTTCTGGATCAACATTTCCTACAATAAATAAATTCATATTACTTGGATGATAAAATGTTTCATAGCACTTATATAAATCATCTGCCGTAATTTTATCGATTGATTCAATTGTTCCAGCGATATCACTGCTAACCGGGTGATTTGGGTAAAGGTTACCTAAAATACCAAAGTATAAACGCCAATTAGGATCGTCGTCATACATTTGAATTTCCTGTCCAATAATTCCCTTTTCTTTTTCAACTGTTTCAGGTGTAAAATACGGATCTTGCACAAAATCTAGTAATGTTTCAATGTTTTCAGGAACATGATTAGAGCTTGAAAATAAGTAGCTCGTTCGTGTAAAGCTTGTGAAAGCATTTGCACTAGCACCATATTCTCCAAATAAATCAAACGCATCATGATCTGCTTTTTCAAACATTTTATGTTCTAAAAAATGGGCGATACCATCCGGTACATGAACAACATCTTCTTCACCAATTGGTACAAATACACTATCAACTGAGCCATAATTTGTTGTGAATATACCATAAGTTTTATGAAAACCTTTACGAGGTAATATATTTACTTTCAAGCCATTTTCCAAAGTTTCTGTATATAATATTTCGTCAAACTGCGGGTATTCTAATGTTTTCATTAATTAATTTCCCCATTCAAAAAGAAGATTGCTTGTAATTTAACATTACGAGCGATAGCTTGAACGGCAGCTTTATCCACGCTATTAATGCCGTCTATCCACTCTGTTGCACTAACTTCTGTGCTTGTTAATTGATCAATCATCGATTGATTAATTAACGCCATTTGTGAGTCAAGACTACTTTGATATTGGTTAATCATTGTCATTTTTGTTTTATTTAATAGTTCATCACTAATGTCACCTGCGATAATATCATCTAATTGTTGTTGAACAATTTCGATAACTTTATCTTTATTTTGTGGTTCAATGCCTGTTTGTACAGTTAAAATACCTCTAAATGTATCTAACGAGCTACTTGCATAATAAGCCAAACTAGCTTTCTCACGAACATTTACAAATAACTTAGCTAGTGGTGAACCGCCAAAAACGCCATTGAAAATAAGACCCGCATAGTACCCATTTTCTCTGTAATAAACTGGTAACTGATATGCCAGATTTAATTTACCCTGAGTCACTGCTTGCGTTTCTGTTTTAGTCACAACTTCTTTAATAGCTTGATCATAGAATATAGGTATCATTTTAAAATCTCGAGGTTTAAAAGGCAACGTTTTAACAATAGTTTCAGTTTCTGATTCATCTAATTCACCAAGGACGAAAATGTCTACTCGATTAGTTGTAAGCATTTGTTTGTAGTAATCAAATAAGCTAGTTGCAGTTATCTTTTCAATATCTTCTACAGTCCCATAGCTAGGAATAGCTTGATCGTTTTGAAAGTAAAGTTTCTGTAATTCTAATCCTGCGTACGATTGTTTATCATCACTAATACTTCTGATAGACATCATCAAATTTTCCTTTTGGCGTTTAAATGTTTCTTCGTCAAAATGGCCATCAGTCACATTCGGATTGAAAATAATTTCTTTGATAAAAGCAAATATTTTTTTTAAACTTTCTGTTTTATGTTCTAAGAATTTATCGTTTACACCGTTTAAAATTAAACTTATTAAGTGAAAGTTTCCTTTTTTACTAACAGTGATACCAAAACTTGCACCATAAAGTTCTGATAATTTTTCGGCTAATTTTTGTTGAGATGGATATTCTGCACTACTAATTTCTAATAAGTTAGCTAATAGCATACGTTCTGCAGATTCTTTTCCGGTTAAAGGTGCTATAAAATTAATAACGATTCTATTCGTTTTAAATTGACTATTTTCAATAACAGTTAAGTTGACACCTGTTTCTAATTGTTTACGCACGAAAATGTGCCTCCTTTTAAATCGGATGTTCTTTTACCATGATAATTGAAAGACTAGTGAAACACAAATTTAATTGTTTCGTAATCTGTTTAGGCTAAACAAAAAAACTGAAAGCCCTAATTAGGACCATCAGTTTCTTCATTTATCAACACTTTGCGCGGCTTACTTCCCTCTGGCGGTCCAACGATTCCTTTTGCTTCCATTTCATCAACAATTCTAGCAGCTCGATTGTAGCCAATCCTAAAACGTCTCTGTAACATGGATACACTGCAAGATTGTTCATGAGTCACTAATTTAACAGCGTCCCCAAATAATTCGTCTTCTGAATCAGACGCTGATCCTGAGTTAGCTGTTTCTTCATCAGTCACAATCATCGTTTCATCGTATTGTGGTTCTTGCTGATTTTTAATAAACGAAATAACACTTTCAACATCTTTATCTGAAATGTAAGCATCTTGTACACGAATGGGTTTATTTAGCCCCATTGGTAGGAATAACATATCCCCACGACCTAAAAGCTTTTCAGCACCATTACTATCAATAATTGTTCTCGAGTCAATCCCACTGGAAACAGCGAAAGCCATACGTGATGGTACGTTAGCTTTAATCAATCCTGTGATAACATCAACAGATGGACGTTGCGTTGCCAAAATCATATGGATTCCAGCTGCTCGAGCCATTTGTGCTAAACGAATAATCGCATCTTCAACCTCATTCGAGGCTACCATCATTAAATCTGCCAATTCATCAACAATGACAACAATATAAGGTAACGTTGCTCTTTTTTGTCCGTCATCTGCGTTTTCTTGCATAATCATTTGATTATATCCAGAAATATTACGTTGACTAGCATCTGCAAACAATTCGTAGCGTCGCTCCATTTCAGAAACAACCTTATGTAAAGCTCGTGATGCTTTTTTAGGATTTGTAACAACCGGCGTTAATAGATGTGGAATACCATTATAGACACCTAACTCTACTTTTTTAGGATCAATCAACATAAACTTAACCTGATTTGGTTTCGTATTCATCAATAAACTTGTGATAATGCCATTAATTGCAACTGACTTACCACTACCAGTTGAGCCAGCAATCAATAAATGCGGCATCGTTGTTAAATCTGCTGTTACCAATTGGCCTGAAACATCGCGACCTAAAGGAACTTCGAGAACTTTATCTGGTGTTGGATTCTTTTGTTGAGATTCAATCACATCCCTGAATGAAACCATTGATACTTTAGAATTTGGTACTTCAATCCCAATAAGTGATTTTCCAGGAATTGGTGCTTCAATTCGAATATCTTTGGCAGCAAGTGCTAAGGCTAAGTCATCCGCAAGGTTAACAATTTTACTAACTTTAACACCAATTGCCGGATGTAATTCATATTCAGTAACAGATGGTCCTAAACTCACACTTTTAATTTCAACATCAACACCAAAGCTTTCAAATGTTTGCTTCAATATTTTTGTGTTTTTTTCAATTGTTTTATATTCGCCACTTTGGTCTTCTTTTGGAATTTTTGTAAGTAATGTAACTGGTGGTAATTGGTAATCTTCATTATCATCAGCCACTGTACTTGATATTATCTTAGGATCATCTTCTGAATCTAATTCTGAATCTGGTTCTTGTTGCGTAATGATAGGTGGTTCATCAACGGTCACTTCTCGTTCAGTTTTTATTTCCTTTTCTTCAGTTCTATGGTCAATTACAGGTTTTAATTCTTCTTCATCTTGTTCTGCTTTATTTTCTTTTCTTTCTTCTTTAAAACTATCTATTGCTACTTTCATTCGGCGAAAACCTTCTCTTGTCCAAGCAATAATTACGTTTAGATAGCGTTGAACAGTATACATAACTTCTGAAAAAGAGAGATCAAAAAAAATAAATAATCCGGCTAAGATGAAAAGTACACTAACAATATAGGTGCCTGCTTGTGAAATTAAGAAGTACGATAATTGGTATAAGCTTGCCCCTATCATTCCACCGCCAACTGTTGAACTAACTGCAGATTGTCGAAAATCGGAAACAAGTGTCTGCCATGTATATTGAATAAATTGGCTATGCACCGATGAGTGCCCAACAAACCAGGCTTCAAGAAAGACTAAAACACCAACATATAAAATAACGGATCCCCAATTAATTCTTTTCTTAACTTTGGGCTCTTTTCCCATAATCATTAAGTAACTTCCATATACACCGAGAATTAATAATGCGAATTGATATGTATTACCAACAAACAAACGGAAAACGTTAGCAAATAAAGCACCCAAATATCCCAGTGCTAGCACACCAAATATTCCAAACAATAAAAATATAACACCAATTATATTTTTAGAAAATTTGTATTGAACTGTTTTTTTTGTTGTTCTTTTTTTTCTTTTCTTTTTTTGAGCCAAAACAGTTCCTCCTTCTGTTAAAATAGATACTCAATTATACCATATCTTAATTACCTTCCGTGTCATTGTCTAGTCATTTCCACAAAAAGAGAGTTAATAACAATTATGTTATTAACTCTCTTTTTTGGCTGTAATTTCTTTGCCATCTTTAACTAACAGTAACCCTTGATATAACTGTAAATCATCACCACAATCTGAACAATAATCCATTTGTTCCTCATTCCAAAATGCTGTCAAAAATTGACGTTTACTTTTTTGATGGCTAAATTCAGTGGTAAATGCGCTAGATTGTTCCTCAAAAAAAGCCATCGCTTCATCCATTGAATCAAAATCAACTGTTTTTTGAATATGACTTTTCCAATCATCAAAAAACCACCATGGTTCATCAAATCCAAACATTGTTATTACTTGAAACAAGTTAGCTCACACCCTTCCATTTTATAAAATGACTGTTCATCATAAATACCGGTTTATTTCTTAACCCGAAGCAAGTATAACCCATTTATGAATTTCTAGTCTATAAAATGCTCAAGCTACTTATTTTAGCTTATCATTTTCATACGTGTGTGTTTTATCTAGATTTAAAAAGTCTTGTTGTCTAAGTGTTTCATAAATTACAATAGCAGCTGAATTAGATAAGTTTAAGGCACGAATGTGCGTATCATCTTGTGGAATTCGGATTGCTTTCTCTTCATTTTGGCGCATAAAGTTTTCAGGAAGACCTGTTGTCTCTTTACCAAACAAGAAGTAATAGTCCTTATTCACATCAGAATAATCTACTTGTGAATAAGTTTGCGGTGCAAATTTTGAAACCAAAAAAAGTTGTTTCTGATCTGGAATAGATGCTAAAAAATCTTGTAAATTTTTATGATACGTAATTTTTACTTTATCCCAATAGTCTAGTCCAGCACGTTTTAAATATTTATCGTCTGTTGAAAATCCTAAGGGCTCAATTAAATGTAGTTCAGTATCCGTTCCAGCACAAGTTCTAGCAATATTACCTGTATTAGCAGGCATAAGTGGTTCAAATAATGCAATATGATTCGTCAAAAATTAACATCCTTTCAAAAAATCGTTATTATTTTAGGCAACAAAAAAACGCATCATTTCGGTGTGGGCACGGCGAAAAGATACGTTAATGAAGATCAATTTCCAGAAGCTGACAACATCGTCGACAGTCTCTAAACAACCGAATTCGTATACTCATAATACCACAGCAATTTATTCGTTACAACACTGATTCTAACTTATTTTTACGATATTTTAATAGTGTAACGTCAACCGTAATTTTGGTTAAAGGTTGTTTTTTAGCTTTAGCCTGATTATCTGTTGTAGCTCCCCAATGTAAAGGAGTCATTTCGAGTAAGGCAGGAAACAAGCCTTCTGGAATATCGAATTGATAACTAATTGTAATTTGTTCAGAGTCAGGATAATTTTCTTTAAACAGATTTAAAACCTTTTCATTACTATAACTCCTATTATGACTCTCTTCGTTATATAGAAGTTCGCGTAATTCAACTAAGTAATTTGAATTTGGAATGATTTTTAATAACTGCCCGCCATCCTTTAATACTCGATCAAATTCTGTATAAGCAGAAGGCGAAAAAATATCAATAATTGTTGAAAATGACTTATTATTAAATGGTAGTTTAGCCAAATCAGCAATACAATAAAAAGCATCTGTCTCTTGTTGTGTCGCATAATTGATTGCATCTTTTGAAATATCAAATCCAACGTAAGTGTCTTTAGCATTTTGGCGTGTTACTTCTATATCATGAAGTGGTGTTCCCTCTCCACAACCTACATCCATAATTGTTTCTTCTTCATCAGAAAGCTGCTCAAGAATTTTATCCGTAATCGGTTTAAACAAGCCTGCTTGTAATAACTGTCTCCTTGCTAACCACATATCCAATTCATAATCACTTTTAACCCCATGATTCAAGAAAAAAAGAGTTCCTTTTTTTGATAAATCTATTTGATGATTTTCAGGGCAAAACATCGTCTGGCCTTCAACTTTACTGTAGGGGTTTAAGCAGACAGGACATCTAAATAAATCGATTTTATTTTTTAAAAATACGGCACTTTTCTCAATTTTTTTCAATTTACACTTATTCCTTTTTATCGTTTATTTTACATTCAATAGCTATTTATTTTTCAATGTTAATGTAATGACCTTTAACCAATTCAACAAGTTCTTCACGTTTTACGCCAACAGAACGACCAACTTTACCAGCTGAAACCCAAATTTTATCGAACTCTTGAATTCGTTCATCAAAATAAATGGGAAATCCTTTTCGAACATTAATTCCAATTGGTGTATTTGCGCCATGAACGTAACCAGTAATATTGATTAAATTTTTATTATCTGCTAAATGCAATTGTTTTTCATTTAATTCACGTGCTACTAATTTTAAATCAATTTCAAAAGTAATAGGAAGGCAAACAACTACGTAATCTCTATCACCGTTACTTCCCTGTAAAACAATTGTTTTTAAAATACTTCTTTCATCCGTTCCTAGTTCTTTAGCTTCTTTGCTTGAATCCATTTGTCGACCACCTAAAAAATCAAAAGTATAGCTCTCAAATTCAATATGATTTTGATCTAAAATGCGTTCGTCATTTGTTTTTTTTACTTTTTCTTTTTTTGCGATAATAATCACTCCCAAAATAATTATAGCACGACGTCTATCTCTTCACGTATTCTTATTTAATTTTCGATTTATTTCAAAAATATGTTGACTAAATTCGCTAAATAGCGTAAATTATCAGTTGGTTACTGATAATAATTTAATAAATACTAAAAATAGTTCGTGTTTAAAAGAAATGGGGAAATATTATGCCAGTTTTTGATTATGAAGATATTCAGCTCGTCCCTAACAAATGTATTGTAAATAGCCGTTCCGAAGTCGATACATCTATTCAATTTGGCCCTCGCCGTTTTAAACTACCCGTTGTACCTGCGAATATGCAGACAATTATCGATGAACCGTTAGCAGAATGGCTTGCATCAAATGACTATTTCTATGTCATGCACCGTTTCGATGAAGAGAGTCGCTTACCTTTCGTCAAAAAAATGCATGCAAAAGGTTTGTTTGCTTCTATTAGTGTTGGCGTTAAACCACATGAATGGGCATTAATTGAAGAGCTTGCCGATGCTGATTTAATTCCAGAATATATAACAATTGATGTGGCGCATGGCCACGCACAAAGTGTCATTGATTTAATTCATCATATTAAAAAATGGTTACCAGAGTCATTTCTAATTGCTGGAAATGTTGGCACACCTGAAGGCGTTAGAGAACTAGAAAATGCTGGTGCAGATGCAACTAAGGTTGGTATTGGACCCGGAAAAGTTTGCATCACTAAAATTAAAACTGGATTCGGTACCGGCGGGTGGCAATTAGCCGCTCTTAGATTATGTTCTAAAGCAGCAAGTAAACCAATTATCACTGATGGTGGTATAAGAACTCATGGTGATATTGCTAAGTCAGTCAGATTTGGGGCCTCAATGTGTATGATTGGTTCACTCTTTGCTGGTCACAAACAAAGTCCTGGTGATTTAATTGAAAAAGATGGTAATCTATTTAAAAGTTATTTTGGCTCTGCCTCTGAATATCAAAAAGGTAGCCACACTAATGTTGAAGGTAAAAAAATGCTCGTTCCTTTTAAAGGTGACATTCATGAAACTTTACTTGAAATGCAACAAGATTTACAATCTTCAATTTCTTATGCTGGTGGTAATTCTCTCTCTGCACTTGAAAAAGTCGATTATGTAATTGTTAAAAATTCAATTTTTAACGGTGATACGCTTTAATCAAAAAAGTTAGACAAAATAAAATTTGTCTAACTTTTTTGATTATCTTTATTCGTTTTCTCTGATTCGTCATACAAACCAGAATCCTTTTTATACCATACAAAAATCCGCGTTACAATAACTTTTAGAATTGCATATCCTGGGATTCCAAAAATAACACCTATTAATCCAAAAACCCGTCCCGAACCTAATAAAACAATTAAAATTGTAACGGGATGGATTGCTAAACTACTTCCAAGAATCAATGGAGAAATCAATCTTGCTTCAATTGTTTGTTCAACAATAAAAACAACAATAACCTTTATCAACATAATTGGTGACACGAAAGCAGCAATTACTAGTGCAGGAATCATCGCTAGAAAAGAGCCTAAATAAGGAATTAAATTCAAAAAACCTGCCAAAATCCCTAACGTTAAAGCAAACTTAAGACCAACTACTGAAAAACCAATAACAAATAATATGGCCACAAAGAATGCTACCGTTAACTGACCTCGGATATATTGACTGACTTGTAAATTAATTTCATCTAATAATTCAATGATTGATTTGCGATATCTTACTGGGAAAAAATTTGATAAATACTCAGGTAAATCGTGCCCATCTTTTAATAAATAAAATAAGATAAAGGGTGCTGTTACTAATCCAATGATAAATGTCGTTACAGTACCAACAACGCTACCTAAAGAATCAACTGTTGATCCAATAACTGAGCTCGCTTTTTTGGATACTGTTCCTACGATATCTGTATTTATTTTTTCAATTGAAGTTTTAATAGTATCAAATAAAGATGACGACATAAAATCATTCGTTTGATGTGTGATATTTGACCAATACGTCGGCCAATTTTTAATAATACTAATTGTTTGTGTTTGTACAGCAGGAATCAAAACGACAATCCCCCATACTAAAAACCCAGAAATTACTATAAATACAACTGTAATAACCAAACTTCGATTCAATTTAAAGCGCGTTTCACAAAAATCTATCAATGGGGATATTAAATAATACAGCACGCCAGCTAAAACAATTGGGAAGCCAATAATGCTTAATAACTCTCCAATTGGTGCGAAAAACCAGCCCACTTGTGCTAACATAAAAATAATTAGCAAACTTAACAAAACAATTGATAAAATGCTAACTGTTTTATTATTAACAACCCATTTCCAAAACCATGATCGTTGTGAAGTCGATTTTTCATTTGGGAGCATTTTAATCTACTCCTTTACTTATACGTGATTGTATTACCGACTTTAAAAGTTGGCAATACATGCGGTGTTAAATAAATACCATTTGGTTGTGGATGTTCTGGAACTTCCATAAAGAACAAGGTAGCATGCCCAACCGACTCAAAATTACTTGAAACTAACTCTCCAGCGAAATCAATTTTATAAGTTTGTTCATTAATAATCATTTCATCACCTGTTTTTGGCGAAATAATTTTTTTATCATCTTCAAATGATTGAATGACAGAAACTTGTCTTAAATCATCCGTTGCACTCTGATTGAAAAGGATAACAATAGGTTCCTTTTTTGAGATGGCATCTTTTCCAATTTCTTCAATTCTTGCTGTAATCATACTTTATCGTCTCCCTTATCCTTTATAGTTACCTATAATTATAGCATAGTCCCCAGTATAAATAATAACGTTTACAAAAATATATGATATAATATTGACAATATCATGAGGAGGTATTTGTAACTATGAAAGAGACTATTTTGTTTGGTACATATACAAAAAAGACAAGTACTGGTATCCAACGAGCTCAACTTGATACAATTGAAAAAAAAGTTTCTAACGCTACACCCTATATAAAGGTTGAAAATCCAACTTATCTCACGAAATCGGACAAAGGTGTCTTATATACCGTTTCAAAGAGGTCAGATTTAGGTGGTATATCAGCCTTTACCCTTGCATCAGAAAATCCCCAATTTTTAAATGACGTTTCAGCTGAAGGCGCTCCGCCTGCTTACGTTGCTGTTGATAATAACCGTCAATTAGTCTACAGCTCAAACTACCATAAGGGTCTTATTTCCATTTCAAAAATTCAAACTGATGGCTCATTAGCTCTTATTAATGAAGTTACAAATGAAGGTCATGGTCCAAAACCAGAACAAACAAGCTCTCATATTCATTTCACTGATTTAACACCAGACAATAGGTTAGTTGTTTGTGACCTTGGAACTGATCAAGTGTTAACTTTTGATGTGTCAGATAATGGTGCTATTAAACAAATTGCTGAGTATCGTTCAGAGCCTGGGTTCGGTTCTCGTCATATTGTTTTCCATAAAAATGGAAAATTAGCATACTTAGCTGGAGAGCTCTCAAGTGAAGTTTCGTTACTTAGCTACAATCAAACGGATGGTTCATTTAAAGAGATTCAAACACTTTCATCAATTCCATCTGATTGGAATGCTCATAACGGAATTGCTGCTATTCGCATTTCTAAAGATAGCCGCTTTTTGTATGTCTCTAATCGCGGAAACAACTCAATTGCTTGTTATTCACTTGCTGTTGATGGCACAATGACACTTATTCAACTTATTTCAACTGAAGGTGACTTTCCTCGTGATTTCAGTTTAAATAAAACAGAACAATTTTTGGTTGTTGCTAACCAAAACACTGATAATGCTACCTTATTCGAACGTGATTCAACCTCTGGTAAATTAACTTTACTTCAAAAAGATATTGCCGTTCCAGAATCCGTTTGCGTTTATTTTGAAAATTAGGAGAAATTAAATTTGTTAATTAAAGAAGTTGCAGTTGAAAATTTTACTGATATCCCAAAACAATTTGCCGCTGGTGCTAATCGTTTTGAACTTTGCGATAATCTTGCTGTCGGTGGTACAACTGTCAGTAAAGGTGTTATGTCTGAAACAATGCGTTATGCACAGGACAATGAAGTCCCTGTAATGGCAATGATTCGTCCCCGTGGCGGAAATTTCGTTTATAACGATACCGAATTAAAAATTATGGAGGCTGATTTATTTCAGGCTCAACAACTTGGTGTAGATGGCGTCGTATTTGGCGCTTTAGATACGAATAATAACTTAGACATAGAGGCGATGGAGTTTTTAATTGCAGCAAGTGGTGGCATGCAAATCACTTTCCATATGGCTTTTGATGAAATTCCTAATAATGCACAACTTGATGCGCTATCTTGGTTAGCAGAGCATGATATCGATCGTGTTTTAACGCATGGCGGATCACTTGATAAGCCTATCGAGGAAACGTTACCCCACCTCAAAGAAATTATTGACTGGTCAAACGGTCTCATTAAAATTGTTCCAGGTGGCGGTATTACACTTGATAATGTTGATACTATTGCTGCTAAATTAAACGTTAAAGAGCTTCATGGTACAAAAATAATTTTAAAATAATCATCTAAAAAGGTTCCAACAACTTCATGTACTAGGCCCTGTCAAGTTGACGGATGAAATAATATAAAATTTAATATGTTTCTAAATGGCTTTATCCCAGTATT
>NZ_JBXAYJ010000005.1:0-98942 GCF_056782215.1 Dellaglioa sp. CoH-55-MRSF-6 | reverse complement strand
CGAACACAGAAGTTAAGCTTCTTAGCGCCAAGAGTAGTTGGGGGTCGCCCCCTGCGAGGGTAGGACGTTGCCATGCTAATAATAAATAAAAAAAGGACATTAACATAATTGTTAATGTCCTTTTTTTATGCGATTGTAAAATAAAAAGCCGCTTACCGGATTTGAACCGGTGACCCCCACCTTACCATGGTGATACTCTACCTACTGAGCTAAAGCGGCATTACTATAAAAGTCTATAGTAATATTAAAAATAAATCAACCTAAATTTAAACAATCAAAACACTAGAATTATTTATGGAATTCGTAAGCAACGGAGATAGTGACTCAATGGAAAAGATAGTTAAGGTATGCATTGCTCGTGAACAAAGAGTATAAAGGGTACCAAGATCATTTTTTGAAATATAATTTTTTTTTGAAATATCAAAAGCAATAACAGAATCAAATTCCAAGCCTTTAGCTAAATAAATAGGTAATATTATTGTTTCTTCTGGAATTTTTCTGTCGCCATCTGTAACCATTGTTAATTTTACTAATGATCTGAGTTCACTATATAGTAATTTACATTCAGCCAAATTTTTAGTGATGATAGTTACTGGTTGGTTATTAGTATCACCATTTTTAATTAGGGCTATTAAAGATGCTAGTGCAGAAGCCCGGGTTTTACTAAAGTATATTTTAGGTAATTCGCCATGACGTGTGAATGATTCAATGCTATTTCCGTCTGGTAGCAATGATTTTGCAAAATTAGTAATTTCAAATGTTGATCGGTAACTTTTATTTAAAATAATTAAATTAGTTTTTTTAACTTGTAAAATATGATTTAAATTTTCTAAAAATTTAGCTGGTAAGATTAAATCATAGAATAAAGCTTGCTCACTATCTCCTAAAAGTGTTAATTTAGCGTTAGGAAAACAATTTTTTAAATATAAGAGTTGCAGCGGAGAGTAATCTTGAATTTCATCAATAAAAAGATGTTCGATATTTCTATTTTGACCATCACCCGTTAGTAAGTCTCGTAGCAATAGTAGTGGTGTGGCATCTAATAACGTGATTTTATGAAGCTCTAAGTTTGATTGGAATGATTTTTTTTCTTCTATTGAAATTGTAATTTCAAGGAATTTAGCATATTGCTCATAAATATCAATAAAATAATTATTGTAAATCGCATCATATACAATATTAAAGCGATCTTTTAATATAATGGTACCAATATATGATATTTCTTTATCAATACTATCAAATTCATCGCGTTCATAATCACTTAAATATGTTTCATATTGAGAATCAGATAACGAATCAATTTCTTCACGCATCCAATCAGATTCTGCCATTTCGGCAATTCTAGTTTTTAATCGTTTTGTTAGTGTATTTTTTGTTGCGGTAAATTTATCTGATGACAACATATTATGTGGTAGATGTGTAAATATATTAGCGATTTCTTCTTTTTTAAAGAACGGGATACCTTCATAAATGATATCTGTGAAGGCTAATTCAGATGAATCTACTGCATTTAAGTAATTTTCAATTGTTTTTTTTAAAAGTGCATTACCTCTTAAATCAGATGAAGCATGTTTATTGTTTGACTCATAATTTTCAAATAAGGTTTCAACCTTTAATCCTTGAAAACGATTAGAGAAGAATTCGGCTAACGTGACTTGTCTCATGTTCTTTTCGCCCAGGCTAGGTAGTACATCGGAAATATAGTGACTGAAAAGTAGATTTGGAGAAAATAATATAATTTGATCCGCATTTAGTGATGTTCTTGAGTGATAGAGTAGAAATGCAATACGTTGTAGAATAGCGGATGTTTTCCCACTTCCGGCAACCCCCTGGACAACTAATAAGTCACTTGTTGTATCTCGAATAATTGTGTTTTGTTCTTGTTGAATTGTAGAAACAATATTTTTCATCTGTGTGTCACTTTGTTCGCCTAAAACTTGTTGCAATAATTCATCGCCAATTGTTTCATTGGTATCAAACATCGATAGGATTTTACCTTCTTTAATTTGAAATTGACGTTTTTTGGATAATTCTGTCATTTGAGTTCCTTGTGGTGTCTTATAAGAAATATGACCCAATGCGCCGTTATAATAAATACTTGAAATAGGTGCACGCCAGTCATGTATTAGAAAATTTTGATGATCATCTACTAGAGAGGCTAGACCAATATAGAGTTGTTCCTGTTCTGGATCGCCATCGTCTTGGATGTCGATACGTCCAAAATAAGGTGAATCGCCTAATTGTTTTAAAGTATGAACCTGTTTTTCTAATATTTCTTCAGTTTGGATAGTCGTGGCGACCAATTGTTTCTGTTGTTGCACTTCGGCATTCGTTTCAATTCTATCATCAACTTCAAAAGTATTGATTTTGGCATTATCTACATAGTTTTTTTCAACTGATGAGGTTTCTTTATGTGCTTTTTCACATAGTTCGGCTGTTTTAATAGATTGGTGATTAATTTCAGTAATAATTGAATCAACTCTATTTTGTTCGATTTCTTCTTCTGACATCTTAATGCCCCCTTTGTACTATTGACCTAGTTTAAAGGTTTTTGAAATATTCGTCTAGTATTTAATATTATTTGATTTTTTCTGTTGAACACGCTACACTTACACTAATAGATAATTCATTGATTATTGCGAAGTAGGAACGCCAACTAGAACAGGGACATACTGATTTTGCTGGAAGGTATGGTGGCGGACTGAATTGGATATATGAGAATTTTGGGTAACCTCCTTATCGGTAAGTGGCAGAATTTTATTCTGCAATTTAGGTGGTACCACGAGACAGTCGTCCTATTGTTATTTACTAACAATAGGACTTTTTTTATAGATAGAAAGGGAGCGTAAATATGACAAAAAAAGTAGTCTTATCAGGGGATCGACCTACGGGGAAACTACATATCGGGCACTACATCGGTTCATTAAAGAATCGTGTTGAAATGCAAAATTCTGGTGATTATGAGATATTCATCATGATTGCTGATCAACAAGCTTTGACAGATAACGCACGTGATCCGGAAAAAATTAAAAATAGTTTAATTCAAGTAGCGTTAGATTATCTAGCGGTTGGTATTGATCCAAACAAATCAACTATTTTTGTTCAATCTCAAATTCCTGCATTAACGGAACTAACAAGTTATTACTTGAATTTGGTAACTGTTTCTCGCTTGGAACGTAATCCTACAGTTAAAGCTGAAATTCAACAAAAGAATTTTGAACGCAGTATTCCTGCCGGATTTTTTGTTTATCCGGTTAGCCAGGCTGCAGATATTACAGCATTTAAAGCAACAGTTGTACCTGTTGGCGATGATCAAGAACCAATGATTGAACAAACACGCGAAATCGTTAGAAGTTTTAATACAATTTATCAACAAGATATTCTTGTTGAACCAGAAGGTGTCTTCCCTCCAAAAGGGCAAGGACGTTTACCTGGATTAGATGGTAATGCAAAAATGAGTAAGTCACTAGGAAACGGGATTTTCCTTGCCGATGATGCGGAGACATTGAAGAAGAAAGTAATGTCAATGTATACAGATCCAGATCATATTCATGTTGAAGATCCAGGTAAAGTTGAGGGTAACATGGTATTTACTTATCTTGATATCTTTGATAAAGATACTGAAAAAGTTGCCGAACTTAAGGCCCAGTATCAAGCAGGTGGCTTAGGCGATGTTAAAATTAAACGTTATTTAAATGAAGTACTTGAAGCTGAGTTAGCTCCAATTCGTGAACGACGAGCTGAATTAGCTAAAGATCCTGAAGCCATTTATGCAATGTTAAAAGCGGGTAGTGATAAAGCTAATGCTGTTGCAAACCAAACATTGAACGAAGTTAGAGATGCGATTGGAATTAATTATTTTAACTAGTTCGGTTGTGAAACGTTTCTTTGATTTAGTATGAGGTGAGTAATAATGGAAAAGTTTGTTTTATTGGATTTGGGTTCAAATTCGGTTCGATTATCAATTAACGAACAACTTGATAATGGACAATTTAAAGAAATTAAGCGTTTAAAATCGGAAACACGATTATCTGAAGGGATGGGGAAATCCCGAGTGTTACAGGAACATGCGATGGCTAGGACAATTGAAGCCTTAGTTAGTTTTAAAAAACAATATGATATTTATGGACCGGTTGCTGTACATGGAATTGCCACTGCAGCTGTACGAATGGCTCGAAATCAAAAAGAATTTTTACGTCGAATTAAAGAGGCAGTTGGTGCTGATATTGAAGTTTTAAGTGGGGATGATGAAGCTTATTACGATTATATGGGTGTAATGGAAGCCTTACCAATTCATGATTGCTTGATTTTGGATACAGGTGGCGCAAGCAGTGAATTAATCCATGTGGTTAATCGAAAAGTGGTACATCTTGTGAGTTTGCCATTTGGTGCAGTGACTTTATCCGAAAAATATTTAAAAAATGAACAGATTACGAGTAAAGAATTATTTCAGTTAATGGAGTACTTGGTGACCGCTTTTCAAAAGTTGGAGTGGTTGAAGGAAGCAATGGAGTTGCCCCTCGTACTACTTGGCGGCTCAAATCGAATTATTGGACGTTTAAACCGCAAAAAACAGAAGCTAATTAATACGGAGGCAATTAATGGCTATCAATTGTCACGTAAGGCAGTTTCATTAACTTTTGAGGACTTGGTAGGCTTGACGACTAAAAAGCGTGCACAAGTCAGTGGTATAGCTTCTAACCGTGCGGATATTATTGTAGGTGGAATTGCACCAGTTGTTGTTCTGGGACAATATTTAAATTCTGTTGGTGTCATTTTTTCTGAAAGTGGTGTCCGAGAAGGTTATTTAACAACTAAATTAGGTAAATAAAAAGACATCAAAAATTGATGTCTTTTTATTTTGGTAAAATATCTTCGAATGTCATTGCTGATAAAAATTTTTGAATGCGTTCTGTAGGGTGATTGAAAAATTCGTCTGGTGAACCATTAAATAAGATATTGCCATCTTCTAGAAAAATGATATTATTGGCAACAGCTTTTGCAAAGGCCATATTATGAGTAACGATAACCATTGATTTTTTTTCTATATCCAACTTAAGTAGAACTCTTAAAACCTCTGCTTCTAATTCAGGATCTAGTGCAGAAGTTGGTTCATCAAATAATAAATATTTAGGATTCATTGCCATTGCTCTAGCAATAGCTACACGTTGTTGTTGACCACCAGATAACTGGCTTGGATAGTAATTAGCACGATCTGAAAGACCGACTAATTCTAAAAGTTCTTCAGCGCGTTGTGCAACAATTAATTTTTGTTCCTTTAAAACGTGAAGGGGTCCTTCCATAACATTTTTCAAAACAGTTAAATGAGGAAATAAGTTATAGTCTTGGAAAACCATACCTGTTTCACGACGAACTTCCAAAATTGTTTTTTCACTGATTGGTTGGGTAAAGTCGATCTTTTTATCATCTAATGAGTAGAGACCTTCTTCGGGTTGTTCTAATAAATTAAATGAGCGTAATAAGGTTGATTTACCGGAACCAGAAGGACCAACGATGACGGTTGTTTCGTTTTCTGGTAATTCAAATGACAACGATTTTAAGACTTTATGTTGGTCGAAGTATTTATTAACATTTTCAAATTTAATCAAAGTTAAGACCTCCTAGTTATTTTTAATGTAACGCGATGTTCTTTTTTCTAGATAATATTGACCAACGTTTAAAATTGAGCAAAAGACTAGATAAACGACCGCTACTTCACAGTATAAGGTCATAGGTTCATAAGTTCTTGCCGCAATTTGTTGACCAACGGAAAACATTTCGACAATCGTGATTGAGAAGGCTAATGACGTATCCTTTATTAAACCAATGAAACTATTTGATAAAGGTGGAAGTGAGACCCGTGCTGCTTGTGGTAAAATAACGCGAAATAACACGGTTGTGTGTGTCATACCAATGGCGTAACCAGCTTCCCACTGACCTTTTGAAATTGATAGAATAGCTGCACGAATTGTTTCCGATGCATAAGCACCAACGTTTAATGAAAAAACAATAACAGCGGCACTGAATGCGCCGAATTCAACTGTATAAGGTGCTGGTAATCTAGGTAGTCCATAAAATAGGATAAATAATTGCACAATCAAAGGCGTTCCTCTGAAAATCCAAACATAGAATGAAAAGAATGCTTTACCAATCCCTTTTAAAATTTGGGTGAAGGTACTGCCTTTTTTTATATCTGATATTCGAACTAGTGCGGTGATAATTGCGATGATGATCCCGATAACGAATGAAATTATCGTCAAAGGGATAGTGTAGCGAATTCCAGCTTCTAAAATGGTTGGGAGTGAATCAATAACAAGTTTCATAAACGCGGAACCTCTCTTAATCTATTATTAATAAAAAAAGACTGATGACAAAATGGATTTTGCACCAGTCCTTTTGGAATTATTTATTTGTGATGTCGCTACCAAAATATTTTTTTGATAGTTTTGATAATGAGCCATCAGCACGTAATTCTTTAAGTGCTTTGTTTAATTCTTTTTGTAATTTTGGGTTGTCCTGTTGGATTAAGCCAGCAACTTTTAATGCTGGAATTTCAGAACCTGTTGAAATTGTTTTAATGTTCGTATCAGGTTTTTCTTTTAAGTATGAATAGACAGCATCGTTACTGTTAATGGTACCATCAGCCCGACCATCTAGGATTAAACTGATTGTATTTGCAAAATCATCTGTTGAGACAACATCAGCACCAAGGCGTTCAGCATCGGCTCCATTTTCACTTGTAACCGTTTGTGCCATCTTTTTACCCTTAATATCTTTAATCGTTTTAATAGAAGAGTTATTATTTTTGACGACTAAAATTGATTTTGAATAAATATAAGGTGATGTAAAGTTGTATTTATCTTGACGTTCTTTTGTAACACCAACGTTGTTTAAAACAACGTCGTATTTGTTAGCATCTAATCCTGCAACTAATGAATCCCATTTTGATTCGATAAATTTAGGCGTTAAATCCATTTTTTTAGCTAATTGTTTACCAAGATCAACTTCGAAACCAGTTAATTTATTGTTACTATCGTGGTAACTATAAGGGCGGTAAGTACCTTCTAATCCGATTGTTAATGTACCCTTTGTTTGTGTTACATCGGATGCTGTATCTTTCGATTTACCGCAGGCGGTTAAAGCAAGAGCAATCAATAACACACTGGCAAGACTTAATATTTTTTTCATTTTAGTACGCCCCTTTTTTTAAAAGTAATATATTATCTATCTATAATAGCGTAAAATAAGCTAAGAAACCAATTATTTCTCTTACTAAAAGTAAAAACAACAAAAAGGACTAAGGTAATGACAAAATTTATAAAATTTTATCAAAAAAAATGGCATGATAGATTAATAACCTTATTAAATGACAATCTTATTTCAGATGATGAAAAATTAGAAATAGAAACGCATGCTCTTAATCATGAATTAGGGGATCAGATGACTGAAAATTATATAGCAGATTTTACCTTGCCAGAAGGTATTGCGTTTAATTATTTAGTTGATGGAAAAAAGATGACGGTCCCAATGGTAACTGAAGAACCTTCTGTAATTGCGGCAAATAATAATGGGGCAAAAATAATTGCATCTGCGGGTGGATTTACAACAAAAATTAAATCACGCTTAATGATAGGTCAAGTTATTTTAGAAAATATTGATGATGCGGATAACGTTATCAACCAAATTAATGAACAACAATTGAATTTAATTAAAATAGCGAATGCTGCTCGTCCTTCACTTGTAAAACGAGGCGGTGGCGCACGTTGGGTCAGAGTTCGAAAACTAGCAGCTGATCTAATTTCGGTAGATTTAGCAGTAGATGTTCAAGAAGCAATGGGCGCTAATAGTGTAAATACAATGATGGAGGCAGTTGGTGAAACGCTGCAAACACAGTTTAAACAAGACGTCCTTATGAGTATTCTATCCAACTACGCAACAGATTCATTAGTTGAATCAAGCTGCTCAATTCCTTTTACGTTGTTAGATTCTGCAGAAATTAGTGGTGAACACATAGCTAAGAAAATTGTCTCAGCAAGTCGAGTGGCTCAACTTGACCCATATCGTGCCGTCACACATAATAAAGGTATTATGAATGGGATTGATGCGGTTCTCATTGCTTCGGGAAACGATTGGCGTGCCGTTGAAGCAGGTGCTCATGCTTATGCTAGCCAAGATGGCCAGTATCGTGGCTTGACGAAATGGTCGATAGTCAGTGATAATTTAGTTGGCATAATTAAATTACCAATGCCCATAGGAGTTGTTGGGGGTTCGATTGATATTGTCCCAATGGTTCAAATTAATAAAAAAATGATGGGTATTCGATCAGCAAAAGAGCTTGCTAGTTTGGTTGCAAGTGTTGGGTTAGCTCAAAATTTAGCGGCACTTAAAGCACTTGTTTCTGAGGGTATTCAAAAGGGACATATGGGTCTTCAACTAAAATCACTGGCAGTTAAAGTTGGCGCTGTAGACGAAGAAGTGGCACAATTAACTGAGTTATTAAAAAATGAGAATCGACCAGATACAGAGGTTGCAACAAAAAAACTAAATGAATTAAGAAAAAAAGGGGATAATTAAATGGTTGAGATTACATTACACCAAAATACACAAAATTTAATTACTACAATTAAAGAACAATTTGATGGAGAAATTAAAATTCAATATGGTGGCGAAAAAGTTGGGTTTATTAAGCATCAACAAGTAGAATCTCGGTTAGAAGATGGAAATTTCATTATTAATGTGACTGATATTACAGCACCTGATTACTTGATTTCGCATGAACTATTCCATTTTTTCTTGCAACTTAATCAGGCACCTGAATTAATGTTAAAAATGACAACGGATGATTTTAATATCGACGATAAAATCAATGCGACGGCTGTTCAACTTTATGATACGGTTTTACATGGGACTATTTTTAGATTACAAGAAGAAAATGGGTTTATTGATGATAATATTAGAGAATTATTCTATCAAGGAATCTTGGCAACAGTGACTGCTGAACCTAAAGAAGGTAGCGGCCCAGATGAATGGGGAATGTACCGATTAATCACACTTTTAGATGCTTTGGTGTTCTTTCAAAATGAAGATATGGAACAAATTACTGAAAAATTCTTAGAATTTTACCCTATCGCAACAGATGCTGCACTTAAATTATTGGAAATCTTAACATCTAATGACTTACGTGCACCTTTTGAAGCTCGCCGAGCAACGGTTGCCTTATTTAAAGCCTTCGATGCACAACTTGAAGCGTGGAAATTACCAAAAATGTACTTAAATACGTTTGCAACGTTAACACCAGTTTTCAGTGAACGTCAATTAAAATTAGAAGTACGTCAATTGTTTGATATTATGCATTCTGAATTTAAAAGTAATGTTAATTTTGCGTCAGCTTATGTTGGTATTCAAAAGAATGATCAACAAAATGCATTTGTTATTACAGTACCTAGAAATGCGGATTCAAAAGAGGTTATTTTACGTACGTACGATATGACAGTGTTAGAATTAATGCAAACAATTAAGATGCGCTTTATAGTTAGAACTGCTGAATAATGATTGATTTAGCAAAATATAATCTAGCTGTTATCACAGCTGGAAACAACATTTTATTATTAAATCGTTTGAAAAAACCATATGTTGGTCTTTGGAATGGAATTGGTGGTAAACGTGAACCACAAGAATCTGAACTTGCAGGGATGCTTCGTGAATTATATGAGGAAACAGGAATCAAAATTACCGATTCTCAATGTAGACCAACGGGTTATCTTGAATGGTCAGTGGACGACGAATATCAAGCTACAATAGCGTTATTTCATATCTCTTTACAACAACCATTTGGAAAACAATATCCACAAAGAACACGAGAAGGTATTTTAGCAGACTTTCCAGTTGAATGGGCTTTGAATAAGCAAAACGTCGGACTAACACCTGATTTAGTTCCTGTGTTACCCTATATTTTAAAGGATGAATTTCATCGATATTTGACAAATTTTAATGGTTCACAATTAGTTGATTTTAAAATTAAATTATAGTGAAGGACTGTTGTAAAATGATTGAACACAGTGAAATTTTTACTCGATTAAATAATCTAAAGACTAGATTACAATGGCTAACTTATTTTCAGCGGTTTTTTGACTTCATTCTGTTTTACTTTGGTTTTTCTAGTTTTTTTGGTGGAAATCCAATAACGTTATTTGGAACAGTTTTCACAAAAGGTGAAGGGTTACTACTAACGTTGATGGTTGCGGCGATAACGTTTAGTATCACGGCACTGAAACAAGATCCAAGACGGGTTGGGCGGATTTTAATTACCATTTTAGATGGACAGCTATCTGAAAAAGAAATTATGATTATTCGTCAATTTCAAAAATATGCACGCTAATTTTAAAAGAGATAGTCTATGTTAAACTCACGGACTGTCTCTTTTTATTGCTTAAAATCGGCTGAAAACTATGATATACTGTTAAGGAGTTTATACAGAACGAATGTTAAAAAACACATGAAATACGATACGGAAAGGGTCTTAAAAAATGACAGAAAAACCCACATTTTATTTAACAACACCAATTTATTATCCATCTGGTAAATTACATATTGGAAATTCATACACAACAATTGCGTGTGACGTCTTAGCACGTTACAAACGCCAAAAAGGATATGATGTTTTCTTCTTAACGGGAACAGATGAACATGGTTTGAAAATCGAACAAAAAGCTGAAGAATTAGGGACAACACCACAAGCTTATGTCGACGGTATGGCTAGTGATATTAAAGAATTATGGAAAACCCTTGAAATTACAAATGATAAATTTATTCGAACAACAGATGATCAACATGAAAAAGCTGTGCAATATATCTTCGATAAATTACTTAAACAAGGCGATATTTATTTAGGAGAATACGAAGGCTGGTACTCTGTTTCTGATGAAGAATTCTTTACAGAATCACAGTTGGCTGAAGTTTTCCGTGATGATGACGGTAAAATGGTTGGTGGTAAAGCGCCAAGTGGTCACGAAGTTTCATTAGTTAAAGAAGAATCATATTTCTTTAAAATGAGTAAATATGCAGATCGTTTACTAAAATATTATGAAGATCATCCTGATTTTATTCAACCAGAATCACGTAAAAATGAAATGATAAATAATTTCATTAAACCTGGTTTGGAAGATCTTGCTGTATCTAGAACGACATTTAACTGGGGCGTAAAAGTTAAAAGTAACCCTAAACATGTTGTTTATGTTTGGATTGACGCTTTAGCAAATTATATTACAGCCTTGGGTTATGGTTCAGATGATACTGAACTATTTGATAAATATTGGCCTGCAGATGTTCAAATGGTTGGTAAAGAAATCGTGCGTTTCCATACGATTTACTGGCCAATTATTTTGATGGCGCTCGATTTACCTTTACCAAAACAAATTTTTGGTCATGGTTGGTTGTTAATGAAAGACGGTAAAATGTCTAAATCAAAAGGTAACGTTATCTATCCAGAAATGTTAGTAGAACGCTATGGATTGGATGCACTCCGTTACTACTTAATGCGCGCTGTACCATTTGGTAATGATGGTGTCTTCACACCAGAAGACTTTGTTTCACGTGTTAATTTTGATTTAGCTAATGATTTAGGGAACTTATTAAATAGAACTGTTGCGATGATTAACAAATACGATGGTGGTAAAATTCCAGCATTAAAGGGTAACGTAACTGAATTTGATGGAGACTTAGGTCAAACAGCTGAAGATACAATTACGGAATATACTGAATTAATGGATAAAATGGAATTCTCAGATGGATTAAATGCTATCTGGAAATTAGTTGCTAGAACAAATAAATATATTGATGAAACACAACCATGGGTTTTAGCTAAAGATGAAGCACGTAAAGCTGAACTTGATAGTGTTATGGTACATTTAGCAGCTAGTTTACGTGTGATTGCTGTCTTAATCCAACCTATTATGACGCATGCACCTAAAGAAATTTTTGAACAATTAGGTTTAGACACGGCAGATATGGCTATTGAAGAATTAAACTACTCTGATTTCCCAATGGACAGCGTCGTTGTTGAAAAAGGAACGCCTATTTTCCCACGCTTAGATGTTGAAGAAGAGATTGCCTATATTAAAGATCAAATGACAGTTTCAGATAAGAAGAAAGGGCGTAAAGCAATGGCAGTTAATGATACAGAGGATTCTTTAGATTGGAATCCAGAAAATGTGGCTCTAAACTTAACATTACCTCAAACGACATTTGATCAATTTGAGCCAAATGAATTAAAAGTTGCTGAAATTATTCAAGTTGAAAAAGTACAAAATGCTGATAAACTATTGAAATTTAGATTAGATGCTGGTGATCCTGATCATCGTCAAATCTTGTCTGGTGTAGCAGAGTTTTATCCTGAAACAGATGTCTTATTAGGAAAAAAAGTTGTGATTGTTGCGAACTTAAAACCGCGTAAGATGAAAGGCGAAATTAGCCAAGGAATGATTCTATCTGTAGAATACGATGGTAAATTGAAATTAATTACCGTTGATGAAGATATTAAAAATGGCGCAATTGTAGGCTAAATAAAGTAAGGACTGGAAACAAAACTTGGTTTTGCTCTAGTCCTTCTTCATTTTACTGCTAGAAAGGAGAGGTATCCCTTGGAAATATTTGACACACATACACATATTAATTCTGATGAATTTACAACGGAAATTCCTGAAGTTATTGAGCGTGCAAAAGCATTTGACGTGACTAAAATGGCAATTGTTGGATTTGATCAACCAAGCATTTTGAAATCACTAGAACTATCAAAAAGCTATCCTAATTTATATTCTATAATTGGTTGGCATCCAGAAGAGGCAAAAACCTACACACCGGAGACTGAAGAAGTTTTGATAGAACAATTACAGTCGCCAAAAGTTGTCGCAATGGGTGAAATGGGCCTAGATTACCATTGGGATACGTCTCCAATTGAAACGCAGAAAAAAGTTTTCAAACGTCAGGTTGAGATTGCGAAGGCGTTAAAATTACCAATTTCTATTCATAATCGAGATGCCTTTGAGGATGTTTATACAATCCTGAAAGAAGCTGATATTCGTGATATTGGTGGCATTATGCATAGCTTTAATGGTGATGCAAAATGGGCAGAGAAATTCTTAGACTTAGGGATGCATTTATCCTATAGTGGTATTGTGACTTATAATAGTGCTAAAGAAGTTCATGAAGCCGTTAAAGTGACACCAAGCAACCGAATTTTAATTGAAACAGATGCACCATATTTAACGCCAGAACCTTATAGAGGTCAGCGCAATGAACCAGGATACACAAGATACGTCTTGGAAGCTGTCGCAAAAATTCGAGAGAGTTCAAGTATTGATATGGCAGCGGCAACATTTAAAAATGCCGAAAACTTATTTAGGATAGGGTAATATGCAGAAAATTAGAGAAGTAATCGTAGTTGAAGGTCGCGATGACACAAAACGTATCCATTTAGCTGTTAATGCAGATACGATTGAAACACGTGGCTCAGCTATTAGTGACGAAACGTTAGATCAAATTGAACTGTTGCAAGAAACTCGAGGCGTAATTGTATTTACGGACCCTGATTTTTCTGGTGAAAAAATTCGTAAAACTATTTCAGCACGCGTTCCAAATGTACAGCATGCTTTTCTGAAAAAAAGTGAAGCTGTCCCAGATCATAAAGGGAGTTTAGGCGTTGAACATGCTTCAGTTGAAGCGATTCGTGAAGCGCTAGATCATTTGTATACAGAAATGCCTGATGGCGAAACATTGATCAGCTTAGAGGATTTACAAACGGCAGGATTGATTGCCGGACCGGATGCCAAAGCTAAGCGTGAAAAATTAGGTGAGTATCTCAAAATTGGTTACACAAATGGAAAACAATTATACAATCGATTGAAACTATTTCAAATTTCACCAGAAGAGTTCGTCGACGCATTGCAAGAAATTAACGAGACAATAACGGAGGAAAAACATGGCTAACAATGATGTGCCAGACATTGCTTCACCTATTAGAACTAAAGCAATTATGGAAACTTATGGTTTAACTTTTAAAAAGAGTTTAGGCCAAAATTTTTTAACAGATAAAAACGTACTAATGAATATTGTGGACGCCGGAGATATTACGGCTGAAGATGACGTTATCGAAATCGGACCTGGTATTGGGTCATTGACTGAACAATTAGCAAGACGTGCACATCATGTTTTAGCAATTGAAATTGACCAAAATTTGATTCCTGTACTTGGCGAAACACTAAGTCCATATGATAATGTTGATATCGTGGAACAAGATATTTTAAAAGCTAATTTACCAGCGTTAGTAGAAGAACATTTTGATGGACAGCATCCATTAAAATTAGTCGCTAATTTACCTTATTACATTACAACGCCCATTATCATGCATTTACTAGAAACGGCGGTTAAATTAGATAAAATCGTTGTTATGATGCAAAAAGAAGTGGCAGAACGAATTGCAGCTGATCCAGGTAGTCGTACATATGGATCACTAACGGTAGCCGTTCAATATGAAATGGATGCTGAAGTCGCATTCGTTGTTCCAAGAACCGTCTTTATTCCACAACCTAATGTTGATTCAGCTATTATTGTTTTGAATCAAAAAGAAGGCGACGTTGAACGCCCAATTAGTGAAAAGGTCTTCTTTAAATTAGTTAAAGGAAGTTTCCAACATCGACGTAAAAGTTTATGGAATAATTTACAATCAATTTATGGTAAAACACCAGAAATTCGTGAAGCGTTACAAGCAGCATTGGATGCATCAGAAATTTCTGCTCAAATTCGTGCTGAAAAACTAAGTATTCATGAATTTATTGTTTTATCTAACAATCTTATCAAAGTAGAAGAGAAATTTAATTAACTTCTTATTGAACTACTGATGTTCGATGTGGTATAATTGCAAATCTTGTGAAACTATGGTATGATGTTTCACATAAGAAGGTGAAGCCCATCATGCCAGAAACTTTAGCCAGCATCAAAGGTACGCTAGATGCCCAAGTCGGAAAAAATTTAACGGTAGTTGCTCAAGCCGGTAGAAAGAAAACTACAGAACGTAAAGGGATTTTACGCGAAACATTCCCAGCTATTTTTGTAGTCGATTTAAACCAAGATGAGAATTCATTCGAGCGCGTTTCATATAGCTACACAGACGTATTAACAAAAAATATTGAAATTGATTTTGAAGATTAAAAATAAGTATAAAAGCCTAGGTAGGGATGTTTTTAGAACATCTTAACTTAGGCTTTTATTTTTAGAAATAATTAGTATAATTAGAGTTAATTAAGGACTTATAGGATTAGGTGAGAACATGGAGATTCGTGAAAAAGCCCCAGCTAAAATCAACTTGAGTTTAGACACCCCATTTAACCATCAAGATGGTGAACAAGAATGGCGAATGGTGATGACATCAGTTGATTTAGCAGACTACTTACATATCAAATCGCTAGACGATCGAACGGACATTACAGTGGAAACTGATAGTGGTTTTTTACCGTGTGATCACCGAAATTTAGCCTATAAAGCAGCAAAAATTTTACAGGATAAATTTCAGATTAAAAAAGGTGCCCAAATACATATCAAGAAGCAAATCCCAGTTGCTGCTGGGCTAGGTGGCGGTTCATCAGATGCAGCAGCCGTTTTACGTGCTTTGAATCAATTATGGAAACTCAATTTATCTTTAGCAGAGTTGGCAAAAATTGGTTTAAAAATTGATTCTGATGTGCCTTACTGCGTTTATAGTAGAACGGCTCATGTAACGGGTCGTGGTGAGAAGATTGCTATTTTAAAAGACTTACCCCCTGTTTGGTTAGTGGTTGCAAAACCTAAGATTAGTGTTTCAACACCAACTATTATTAGACAAATTGATTATACGCGACTCACTCATCCAAATGTAAACGCCGTTGTGAATGCAATTGAGGACGACGATATGGATGCCATAATTGATAATCTAGGTAATGCGCTTGAACCGATTACAGCTGAACGTCATCCCGAAATTACACGTTTAAAAGAAAAAATGATAAAATTTGGGGCAGATGCAGCAGAAATGAGTGGATCAGGCCCAACTGTATTTGCGATATGTCGTAAAAAAAGTCGAGCACAGCACGTCTACAATAGTTTAAAAGGTTTCTGTGAAGAGGTCTACCTAGTGAGACCGTTAAGTTGATTTTATTGCGATAATTAGCATAATTTGTTATGTTGAAGGCATTAAATACAACTGAAAATGAGGGACAACTTGTGGAAGCCTTAATTGAAATTGACTATACAAATGATTTTGTAGCGACAGATGGACACTTAACGGCGGGAAAACCTGCTCAAGAGATTGAAGCTCGAGTGATAGAATTAATGAATGAGTTTGAACAAAAAGGTGATTATGTTGTTTTAGCAACTGATATTCATTATGAAAATGACCCATTTCATCCAGAAACTAATTTATTTCCACCACATAATATTGCAGGTACAAACGGTCGTAAATTCTATGGTGAGTTGGAGCCTTGGTATCAGGCGCATAAAGATAAATCAAATGTTTATATGATGGATAAAACGAGATATAGTGCTTTTGCGGGAACGGATTTAGATTTAAGATTACGAGCTCGGTCAATTGAAACAGTGCATTTAATTGGTGTTTGCACAGATATTTGTGTTTTGCATACCGCAATTGACGCATATAATTTGGGCTATAAGATTGTCATTCATGAAAAGGCGACAGCTAGTTTTAATCAAGCTGGACATGTATGGGCACTGTCACATTTTAAGGATTCTCTGGGTGCAGAAATTAAAGATTAGTGGATTTAGTACAGCTATTGTTGGAAGAGAGTGTTGTCACTTTGTGATAGCACTTTTTTTTATTAAAAAATTGGAGATAATGACTAATTAAGCGACTAGTTAAGAACGCATCCTTCTATTTACATACTACCTAATATAGGTTAACTTTATAACTAAGACATGATTTAATGTAGCGTGTTAGATTAATCTAATTTGCAAGAAAATGGGGGATTGTCTTTGGGAGAATAAAAGCCATATTTGGGGAAAGGTATGGAGGAAACATAAGTGTTGATAGTTAGTTTATGAGTAACAGATATTGAGTACATATATAGAAAAAATAGGGATGTAATGAAGGATAAGTTAAAGTCCTAAAAATTACGAGGTGAAGATATGAAAATTTGTTCGAAATGTGGGTCTCAGAATGAAAATGATGCATTATACTGTGATAATTGTGGGCAACCGTTAGAAAATAAAAATGTTGCTCCTATGAAAACATGTCCGCAATGCAACATAGCAAATAAGGTTGAGGATCAATTTTGCAATAATTGTGGCTTTAAATTTAATCCGAAAGCGCAAGATACTAATAAAGTAGCAGCGCCAATAGTAAACAATGAAATAACAGAAAAACGAGCTAAAAATAACAACCCGATGAAAATAGTTTTAGGAATTATTTTACTTGTTATTATAGCGGGTGGCGGTTATCTTATAGCTGGAAAGTTAACGCACAAAGATAGTGTACCGACGAAGGAAACAACTACTGCAGTATCTAGCTCAAAAGAAAAGAAAACATCGGAAAAAACGCAATCTTCAGAAAATAGTTTAGTACTAAATAAAGTTAAAATTAAGAATGATATTGCAACATATATGGATGACGTTGATGGAAAAAATTCGGTCTACGTTTCGTTAACAGATGGTAGTGCACCGGTAGTTGAAAATAATCATGCGCAAGGATCAGCCAGCATGATTAAATTATTTATTTTAATTACAGCTTATTCTATGGAAAAAGAAGGGACCATCAACCTAAAGGATAGCTATGTTTTATCAGAATCGGATAAGGTCGGTGGAACGGGAGAAATCCAGAATATGAGCGCAGGTACTAGATTGTCATATAAAGAATTATTAGAAAAAATGATTGATGACAGTGATAATACTGCTGCAAATATTGTGATTGATAAACTTGGTGGATTTGCTTCAATTAATACAGAAATTAAAAAATTAGGCGCAATTAATACAACAATTAAAAGAAAAATGATGGATACAGATGCCCTTAATTCAGGAATCGATAATAAAACGTCAGTAACAGATATGGGTAAAATTCTTAAAAAAATGTATAATCATAAATTAGTGTCTAACCAATCGGATCAGGCAATGCTAGATTTACTAAAAGAAAATAAAAATCTAACTAAATTACCATCGTCCTTACCAACTGGTGTTACAGTCTATAATAAGACAGGCGAATACAACGAATATGGTATTCAAAATGATGCTGCCATTATAGAAAAAGATAAAAAGGCATTTATAGTTGTGGCGATGTCAGAATCGGGAACTGAAGATAAGCAGATTCCGGGAATGAATAGGCTAGGATTAGAATTATATCAAGATATTCTAGAGTAAAATAAGAGTTACCAGATAAAATAATGAGACGCAACATCGTAACTAATGGTTAGTTATGATGTTGCGTCTTTTTGCGCGCAAGATATTAATAGTAAATTATATTTAATTCTAATGATATAGTTCACTTTTAAATTGGAAACGGTTCACTTGCTGACAGGTCGACTTTAAATACAGTTATTATAACAAGATGAACTTATACGAATGACAGCTTAACACCGTAGTGACACTTAAAAAAGTTGACGTAGCTGTACCTAAAATGATATTCTAATATTTGTCGGTAATGGTATTGATTACTATTTAGATTACGATTTGAAAAAATGAGGGAGAAACCATGCAAAAAAAATTAATTTTAGTAAGCATAGTACTCACGATGTTAGTTGTTGTATTGACCGGGTGTGGGCAAGGGGCAACTAAGAAAGAGTCTAATAAATTACAGGTTATCACGACATTTTACCCAGTGTATGAATTTACTAAGGCAGTTGCAGGCGATAACGCAGATATAACAATGTTGATGCCTGCCGGGACAGAACCGCATGATTACGAACCTAGTGCAAAGGATATTAGTAAAATTGCGAGGTCAGATATCTTTATCTATAGTAGTAATAATATGGAAACGTGGGTTAAAAGTTTGAAATCAAGTATTGATGAAAAACAAACGCAGATTTTAAATTCTAGTCATTCAATTAAAATGATTGATGAGAACGAAGAATTGAAAAGTGAAGAGGCTGAATTAGCTAATAAAGAAGAGGAAAGTTCATTTTCATCGACTAATAATTATGACCCTCATATTTGGTTAAATCCTGAAAACGCAAAAAAAATGGTTAAAAACATTTCAAATGAATTAATTCAGCAAGATCCTAAAAATGAAAAGTATTATGTAAAACGAACAAATGCTTATTTGAAAAAATTAACGGAATTAAATCAAGAATATAAAACGACATTTAAAAATGCTAAGAATAAAACATTTGTTACGCAACATGCTGCATTTGCTTACTTGGCAAAACAATATGGACTAACGCAAGTTGCGGTTGCGGGTATTTCTTCGGATGAAGAACCTAGTCCAAGACGTTTGGCAGAGCTACAAACGTATATTAAAAAGTATCATGTAGATACCATTTTTACTGAATCTAATGATTCTAGTAAAATTGCGAATATGCTAGCTAAAGAAACAAATATTAAGGTTAAAGGATTGAATCCAATTGAAGGACTATCAAAAGTTCAAATCGAAAATGGAGAAACATACCTTTCAGTTATGCAAGATAATTTAAAATCGTTAAAAACGGTTGTTAAATAAGGAGAATAGATGAAATATATTGAAGTCAAAGATCTTACCTTTTATTACGATGAAGAACCTGTTTTACAAGATATTAATTTCCACATTGATTCGGGTGAATTTGTCATTTTAACTGGTGAAAATGGTGCTGCAAAATCAACTTTAATTAGAAATGTACTTGGCCTATTACATCCGGCTAAAGGAACTGCTGAAATTTCTAAAACTAATTTAGATAATAAAAAATTACGTGTCGGATATATCCCACAAGAGATTTCATCATTTAATGCGGGGTTTCCGTCAACAGTATATGAACTAGTAGCATCAGGCCGTTACCAACAAAATCGTTGGTTAAGACGTCTGAATAAAAATGATCATGAACATATAAAAAAAGCACTTGAAACAGTTAATATGTGGAACTTTAAGAATCATAAAATTGGTGAATTATCTGGTGGTCAAAAACAACGTGTTTGTTTAGCCCGTATTTTTGCAGCAGATCCTGATTTATTTATTTTAGATGAACCAACAACAGGGATGGATGAACAATCGCGTCACGATTTCTACGAATTATTACAACATGAAGCCCATACGCATCATAAAGGTATCTTGATGATAACGCATGATCATGAAGATGTTTCAGAATATATTGATCGTCACATTAAATTAGTTAGAAAGGAGGACTCACAATGGAGATGTTTCTCGATGGATTCATGCAACGAGCTTTAATTGCTTCACTTTTAATGGCAGTAATTACGCCGTTATTGGGATTATTCTTAGTTTTAAGAAGGCAATCGCTTTTGGCAGATACATTGTCACACGTTTCGTTAGCAGGGGTCGCGTTAGGATTGTTTGTTAATATTAATCCAACAATTACCACACTGATTGTGGTTTTAATTGCCTCAGTTTTAATTGAATTTTTAAGCAATTTATACCGTACGTATTCAGAAGTTTCAATTGCCATTATGATGTCTGCCGGACTATCAATTGCCTTAGTTTTAATGAGTTTAAATCAAGGTGCCAGTTCAATGAGTGTACAGCAATATTTATTTGGTTCAATTGTGACGA
The DNA here is from genome assembly GCF_056782215.1 of Dellaglioa sp. CoH-55-MRSF-6. The sequence goes on along the minus strand of NZ_JBXAYJ010000005.1, from coordinate 78,217 downwards.
TTAGTTCAGCGCAGGTTATCATTTTAGCAATTTTAACTGTATTAATTGTCGTTCTCTTCCTACTATTCAAAAAGCCAATGTATGTTTTAACTTTTGACGAAGAGACGGCTTTTGCTGAAGGGTTACCGGTTAGATTGATGTCAATTAGTTTTAACGCAGTTACAGGTGTGACGATTGCTATAATGATGCCAATTGCCGGGGCACTACTCGTTTCTGCAATTATGATTTTACCTGCAGCAATTGCAATGCGATTGGGTCGTAGCTTTAATCTGGTTATTATAATTGGTGTGATAGTTGGTGTAATAGGGATGGTTGGCGGATTAATGTCATCTTACCAATTTAATACACCGCCTGGCGCAACGATTACGCTATTATTCATTACGATTTTCATTATATGCAGTATTATTAAAGTTATATCCGTTAGACTTCAAATTAATAAACAAAAATAAAACCGAATATTAACAATCAACAAGCTACTTTTAAAAATAGCTTGTTTTTTTATTAGAAAATCATTAAAAACCGAACGTTAATAATTATATTTTGGCATTTTACTGTTATTATTCGGTAAAACGGGTTATAATGAAAATCACACTTTGAATACTAGATATGTTTAAAAGAAAGGCCTGATATATATATGAAAACAAGAAGAAGCGATCGATTAATTGATATGACTCGTTATTTGCTAGAAAGACCACATACGTTGGTTTCTTTGACGTATTTCTCAAAACGCTATGAATCAGCTAAATCATCAATCAGTGAAGATCTTGCGATTGTAAAACGTACAGTTAGAGAGCGAGGCACGGGAACGCTAGAAACAATTCCTGGCGCAGCTGGCGGTGCACGTTTTATTCCATCTATTGATGAAGCAGAAGCACGTGAATTTATTGAATCAATGACTGAGGAGTTATCAGAAAAAGATCGGTTATTACCTGGTGGCTATGTCTATCTATCTGATTTACTTGGCCGTCCTGACGTTTTACGTCAAGTAGGACGCTTGATTGCAACAGAGTACTTAGACCAAAAAATTGATGCCGTTATGACAGTTGCAACTAAAGGTGTACCCATCGCACAAAGTGTCTCAACATTTTTGAATGTGCCATTTGTTATTGTGCGTCGCGATTCAAAAATTACCGAGGGTTCAACCGTTAGTGTTAACTATGTATCTGGCTCGAGTGAACGTATTGAAAAAATGGAATTATCAAAGCGTAGTTTAAAACGTGGTGCTAACGTATTAATCGTAGATGATTTCATGAAGGGTGGCGGCACAGTTAACGGAATGAAGAGTTTAATCGAAGAGTTTGAAGCAAACTTAGTCGGTATTTCCGTTTTCGCTGAGGGCGCCTTTAGTGGTGACCGAATTGTTGATGATTATAGTTCATTGTTAAAAGTTGATGAAATTAATCATACAGACAAAACCATTCATGTTAGTGAAGGAAATTATTTAACAAAAACATTTAAAAAATAAAAAGTTAATAGATAATTTATATGAAAACTTAATGTTAAATTTAACATTAAGTTTTTTTTAGAAAATTCCAATAATAATTTAAAATCAAGTGTTTTTTAATTTCGAATAAAGTAAGCATATTTATTCGAAATCTTGCAACGCATACGGGTTTAAGCTATTATTAAGGTAGAATATTAGAATATAATTGGAGGAGACTATCTAATGACAGTTGCTAAATATGCCATTATTCTTGCTGCCGGTAAAGGTACAAGAATGAAATCTAAACTATATAAAGTGTTACATCCGATTGCTGGGCGTCCAATGGTTGACCACGTTTTATCGGAAATTGAAGCAAATAATATGGATGAAGTTGTTACTATTGTGGGACATGGTGCTGAGCAGGTTGAAGAAACGTTAGGCAATCGCTCAGAATATGTTCTTCAAGCAGAACAATTGGGAACTGGTCATGCTGTCCTTCAAGCAGAAAAAATCTTAAAAGATAAAGAGGGTATGACCATTATTGCTAATGGTGATACACCGTTACTTACTGCCAAAACATTTGGTGAATTATTTGAATATCATAAAGAAAAAGGTGCTGCTGCAACTGTTCTAACAGCACAAGCAGAAGATCCAACGGGTTACGGTCGAATTATTCGTAATGATATTGGGATTGTTGAAAAAATTGTTGAACAAAAAGATGCCACAATTCAAGAAGCTAATGTTCAAGAAATTAACACAGGTGTGTACTGTTTTGATAATAAAACTTTATTTGAAGCTTTACATGAAGTAACAAATGATAATGCACAAGGTGAATATTACTTAACTGACGTTATGGAAATTCTTAAAAAACAAGGTAAGATAGTCGCAGCTTACCGCATGAAAGATTTCTCTGAATCAATGGGTGTAAATGATCGTGTGGCTTTATCTGCTGCAACTAAAGTTATGCAACGCCGGATTAACGAAAAACATATGCGCAATGGTGTGACTTTAGTTGATCCTGAGACGACTTACATCGAATATAATGTTAAAATTGGTTCAGATACAATTGTAGAACCAGGCGTTTACTTAAAAGGTAATACAGTCATTGGTGAAGATTGTGTCATTGGTGCTCATTCTGAAATTATTGATAGTATTATTCATGATAAGGTAACTGTTACGTCATCATATCTTGAAGATTCTGAAATGGAAACAATGAGTAACATTGGACCATACAGTCACTTACGTCCTCAAGCACATATTGGTGAAGCTGCTCATATCGGTAATTTTGTAGAAATTAAAAATGCAACTATCGGTAAGAGTACTAAAGTTGGTCATTTGACTTATGTCGGGGATGCCACTTTAGGTAAAGATATTAATGTCGGCTGCGGCGTCGTTTTTGTTAATTATGATGGCGTTAATAAACACCATACCAACATTGGTGATCATTCATTTATTGGTAGTGGATCTAATGTAGTTGCACCACTAGAAGTTGGTGATCATGTATTTATCGCTGCCGGATCAACAATTACAGATAATATTGATTCACACGATATGGGTATTGCTCGTGGTCGTCAAGTGAATAAAAAAGGTTATTTTGACAAATTACCAGTAGCTCATGCACCAGAAATTGATTAGTAAGCGAATTCTTATCGGATTTTAACTTGCAATTTACTTGATTAATATTTAAAATTTTAAGTAGGGAAAATTAAATAACTGGAGGCACATATGTCAGAACATTATTTTGATCCAAAGTTGAAAATTTTTGCTTTGAACTCGAATAAACCATTGGCTGAAAAAATTGCTGATGCTGTTGGTGTTAAATTAGGTAAAACCTCTGTAGATCGCTTTAGTGATGGTGAAATCAGAATTAATATTGAAGAAAGTATTCGTGGAGATCATGTTTACATTGTTCAATCAACATCTGCACCCGTCAATGACAATATTATGGAATTATTAATTATGATTGATGCTTTGCGTCGCGCAAGTGCTAAATCAATTAATGTCGTTATTCCTTACTATGGTTATGCTCGTCAAGATCGTAAAGCACGTTCACGGGAACCAATTACAGCAAAATTAGTTGCTGACATGTTAGAAAAAGCTGGTGCAACAAGAATTTTAGCGCTTGATTTGCATGCTGCTCAAATTCAAGGATTCTTTGATATCCCAGTTGATCATTTAATGGGTGCACCTTTATTAGCTGACTACTTCTTAACCGAAGGATTAGATAAAGATTCTGTTGTCGTTTCACCTGATCATGGTGGAGTGACACGTGCTCGTAAATTAGCAGAATTCTTGAAAGCACCTATTGCAATTATTGATAAACGTCGTCCTAAAGCTAACGTTGCTGAAGTGATGAACATTATTGGTACCGTTGAAGGCAAACGTTGTATCTTAATTGATGATATGGTTGATACGGCAGGAACAATTACGCTTGCTGCTCAGGCTTTAATGGATGCCGGTGCAACTGAAGTGTACGCAAGTGCAACTCATCCGGTTTTATCAGGTCCAGCTGTTGAAAGAATTGCAAAATCACCTATTAAGCAATTTATCGTAACAGATTCAATTCAGTTACCTGAAGATAAGAAAATTGATAAATTAGTTCAAATTTCAGTGGGTCAATTAATTGGGGATGCAATCACGAGAATTCATGAAAACAAACCAGTTAGTCCATTATTTAAAAATCGTTTCCATAATGAAAAATAAAGTTAAGAAAGTTAGATAACTAATGTTGTCTAACTTTTTTTGTATCCAAATTTAGGACATAAAAAAACCGTCAGTCCAGGGAGACTGACGGAAAAAGGGAGTAGAGATAATTAATTTCAGGGGAGAAATTAGTTATGAGTTAGATTAATTTATTCGGGGAAATAAATTAAAATTTAAAAGTTATTAATTAAGGTATGAAGTTATAATAACAAGTAGTTGTGAAGAAAATGTGACGTAAAAAGGAAGAAAGTTCTTCTCGTAGTTAGTACGTTAGAGTAGTAAGCAGTCTGTTTACTTGAATATCTTAGGACTTAATAGATCTTACTAAGAATGATAAACAACATTAAAGTGATTTTTTATTAATATTAGCATTAATTTTATATTATATATAAATTATAAAAGTCTTTTTTAACTTGAATATTATTGTTTTGAGTTAATTATTTATATATAATATTAAATGCGTAAGGGAGAATTTTAAGGAGTTTTTATGAAAAAATTAATGTCATTTATTTTAGTTGCAATATGTGTTTTTGGTATAGCAATTTTAAGTTCAGATCGTGTAGAGGCTAACAATCCGAATTATGTTCATCTTGCTAATAGATGGAATGATCCTTGGGACGAAACTTATAGAATTCAAAAGTGGAGTAAAACTGCGTATGAATTAAACATCAAAAAGATATCGGGAAAAATACGTGTGGAAGCTTGGGGACACTCTTATAAGGCTGGTCGTACAGGAAATGTATCTGTTTCTAAAGGAAAAAAATATGTTATTAAATCTAAAGGACAGACAAAATTAACTAATTATTTAGTAGAGTGGTATGGAACAGGAAACAATGCATATATTGTAAATAGTATTCATGCATATGGTAGTGCTGATGGTAATTGGAAACCTGATAGATAAGAAGAAATAATGTGCTCTCTTACGCATTATATTAAAATAAAAGATTGGTGTGAAAAAAATGAATTCTTATTGGCTGTCGCGTATGGCGAAGAAACAATATTTTTATGGCATATTAGTGGGTTTTGCTTTAATAGTAGTTCACGTGTCTATGGATATGTTACCTAATAGGACTTATCTAGATGGTTCTAATTTAACTTTTACTGTGATTACAACATGGATAGGTATAGGTGGTACTGGTAGCGATTTTTCAGCTTTATTTTATTTGTTATTACCTTTATTTTCAGTGATTGGTTTGAATCTAATTGTCTTCGAGGATAAACAAACAGGTTTTATTAAACAATATGTACAAAAAAAGGGAATTATTAATTATTCTATTCATTCATTTAGCTTAAGCTTTATTTCAGGATTTTTGATTGGGATACTACCTTTATTATTGGATTTATTAGTAGCATGGTGTTTATTCCCTAATCAACCATTAGATGCTGTATTAAATAATAATCTGGGACTTGCATCGAATTCAACATATTTTATGAAGGACCTTTTCCAGCAATCATATACGGGGATTTTATTTTATATTTTACTTGCAGGTTTGTTCGCAGGTGTTTTTTCTGTAGTTGCCGCGAGTGTTAGTTTATATGTAAAAACAATTTATAGTGTGGTTAGTTTTAGTTTTTTACTGTGCTTATTTATAAGTGTTTTAGCTGCTGTATTTCCTTTTTATCTTGCTGCACCTTTGTCGCTTCCTATGGTAGGAGGACCCGCGGAGGGCCTACCTCCTTTATCATTTATTATGGGGATTTTGTTTTTGGTTCTCATTGTAGCTTATCTTTTTAATTTTATGGGAGTAAAACGTAATGCGATTATTTAAAATATATTTAAAAACTAAACGGTCTCGTGACTGGGTAATAGATATTCTTACGTTCTGTTTATTAATTATTTTATCTCTTTTTGAATATTATTTATTTTTAGGTAATGAAAAGAATAGTTCCTTTATTGACGTAGTCCAAGGAGGACTACAAAATAGTTTAAATATTGAAAATATAATGATTCTTTTCTTTCCAATATTGATATTATTACCCTTTCAGGGTTCTAAATTTCCAATTATGTATTATATAAGAAAACCTTTTTCTTTTTTGAGAGTACAAGTGAATTACTTTTATGCCATATATATTTGTGCATTTGTTATCTCTGGAATCCTTTTTTTAATTTTAAATAAGGATAATTTAAAATATAATATAAATGGCTATCAGCTAGTTACAATGGTTATTTATTTTATCGCAATGTATGTTTTTTATAATTTAATAGCGTCCTTTTATTGCCTCACAGGAAATAAAATTATATCGTTATTTTTAATTTATGGTTATTATCAATTAGAAATATTTTTGAACGAAAGAGGGATTAGATTGTTTTTTAATCATGGCATAATCAGTCTTGGATATAGTGTTAACACGTTATATTTAATTCAAAATATATTCTTTATACTACTCTTTTTTATTATTTTGGAGGTTTTTCAAAGATGGATTTTATCAAAAAAAGAATACTCTATAAATTGAAGTTTTTCAGTATCTTAGTTTTTAGAAATATTTATTTAACGATTTATTATTCTAAATGGCGTACGGTGCTCATTTTTATTATGCTAACGATGATGATCATATTGTGCAAAAGAGATCAAGTGAGTGGTATGACGAGCTTACTATATGGTGCTTCGTTAGATACTGAGGGAGAATCTTTTCCTTTATTTTGGTTCATCTTTGTGATTTCTCCAGCATTAGCTATTGGAAATTCACAAATGTTACTATGGAAATCAGATTTTAAAATTCTACATAATATTGGATATAAAAATTATTTATTTAGCAATTTATTGATGTTAGGAATTTATAATAGTTTTTTTTATTTTTTGATAGTGATTATAAACGGTTTTGGTATCTCACATTTAGCTTTCTATAGTTATCTATTTATATTTAGTTTCACCTATCTTGTATTGTTATCAACAGCGTCATTTTTATTAGATGATTTTATACTACCCTTAATAGGGAGTTTAGCAGTCATAATATTAGATGTTTATATTTCTCACATATCCATTATAGACGCAACAATGCTCTCTAGATTTAACCCTAATCATAATTCGGTTAACATTATAATTTTATTAACGATTATATTGAGTTGCATCATTATCTCACTTATAAAAATTAAAGATATTGATTTTATTTAAAGAAAGTAGTGTAAAAATGAAAATAATAGAGTTGAAAAACATTTCCAAAAGAATTAAGCAAAAAGATATTTTAGTAGATATCAATTTATCAATTGAAGAAGGAATCGTTTGTGGATTCAGTGGGCCAAATGGTGCTGGGAAATCCATGATATTTAATACGATTATTGGGTTTGTAAAGCCTACTGAAGGTGAAGTTTGGGTTAATGGAAAATATATCAGAGTAGATGAACTTTTTTCAAGCAGCATTGCTTTTTCTATGGATAGTATTGGTATGTTAGAAGATTTTTCAGTTCTTAAAAACTTGGACTTAATTAATCAACTAAATAGTCATAAAATGACTAAGAATGAATTGAACGAAATGGTAACTTATGTTGGACTAGATCCTAATGATAAGCGTGCGATTAAACACTATTCATTAGGAATGAAGAAAAGGGCCTCAATTGCTTGTTGTTTAATCAATGATGCACCTATTTTAATATTAGATGAACCTAGTAATGCACTAGACGATAGTGGAAAAGACTTTTTGCGTCAGTTAATTATCGATCAAAAAGCAGCAGGGAAAACAATCCTTATTTCTAATCATGATAGTGTTTTCTTAAACGAAGTGAGTGATAAAATCATTCACATTTCAGAAGGTAGAGTTATTCTAAAATGAAAAATAAAAATTCGTGGAAACTAAGTCAGAGAGGATTACTTATTTTGGGAGGCATCTGCTTACTAGCAAGCGCTGTATGGTTATGGAATGCTCATGCAGCAGTAACCGAACAATATAAAAACAGTCAAATTAAGAATGTGTTTGTAACATCTAATCATCAAAAAATAGTAAATGAAAAATTTGTATTTACTAAAATCAAGCATCACGTCACTAAAGACTCAGACGAAGCTTACTACAATGACAGTATTGATGTCGATATTGAATCAAAAAAAGATGGTGACTTTCCACTCGGAGGGCTATTTGTTATGAATAGTTCTTATGATGTGACCCAATCTGATATGCTTAATGAAAAAGGTGAATCTGATTCTTCGCTGCATGTCGGGATAAATCATAAGACTTTAAAAGCAATTATTAGAAAAGGCTCTGGTAATCGTTCTTTTAATTTAGTGTTTTTAACTTCGTCCAAACCAGGTACTAATATAAAATATATCTATCAAAGTGATTTTAAGTGAATATCACTAGGTAAATTAAATTAATTTAGACAGTCCCGGCAGGTAATGCTAGGGCTGTTTTTTACTATTCTTAAAGTATTCAAATTCAACATAAAAAACCGTCAGTCCGGGGAGACTGACGGAAAAAGGGAGTAGAGATAATTAATTTCAGGGGAGAAATTAGTTATGAGTTAGATTAATTTATTCGGGGAAATAAATTAAAATTTAAAAGTTATTAATTAAGGTATGAAGTTATCATAACAAGTAGTTGTGAAGAAAATGTGACGTAAAAAGGATAAAATATGATTACTTTTTTTGTGGGGTGAAAGTATAGGATATATAATATTTTAGTAGTTTTTACATAAAGATTTTCTTAGAATAAAGCACTATTTGAGCTGATTATTAAATACAACTTTTCTACTACCCTTTAAAATTGATAAAGTGTATATTAAAAGGTAGTAAATATAGTTTAAGAAAGTGTTGCTATGGTTCTTTTAGCTCAAGAATTGTTAAATTATAACTTATAAGACTGTTTAAGGCTAGCAGAAGGTAAATGAAAATTAAAGATTCATTTGAATTGTTTGTAACCTATCAAGTCTATTCTATAATATTTTGATTGAATAAGGGTTGAATAATTAGTCAATTAATTAAAGGTGAAATAATTTATGGAATTAAGATACTTTATGAAGAGTCTAATTGAATAGGGAGTGATCCATATCCGGTACAAGATTATAATATTATATTAAAAAATTTAGAGAGCCTGACTTTGATTATGCAGGAGAGTTACCCAAAATATCTATGGCTTTTAGTACGTCTAGTACAGTAACTAGTGTTGGGGCAGAACTTGGGGTAACTTTAGTTACTATTTTCATAGTCTTTGTAGGTTCCTTAATAATATAGAAGGAGAAGAATATGATAGAATTTGAGATAAAAGTATTAATATTTTTATTAATTGGTACGCTTGTATTTATGATTTTAAAAATGCGGAAATATAAAAAAGAAATTACCGAACTTAATGATGTGGAAAAGAAGCAACAAGAACAAATAAGTAGATTAGAAGGGAAAAATAATGAATAGTTATGATCTAGTTTATCTTGTTATGCCTTTAGTATTATTTTGTATTTGGATTGCTTTCTACATTTACTTATGTGTATGTTTATATAAATATAAGAAAGCTAGACGAAAAGTAATAATTAGTTCTGCTAAACTTAATGAATTAACAACAAAAAAGATATTAGAACTAGAAAAAAAGTTAAAAAAATAGAATAAAAACTAATTAAAAAGAGAAGTAATCAGAAATCAATCTGGAGACTTCTCTTTTTAATTTATTATAGAGCTAATCGATTCTCAGAATAGTCTTGTGTCTAATCTGAGAATATAACCAATTAGGTTGGGCATTAAACTTAGACTTCAAACGTATATTTAATTAGAGACAGTACTCGTAATGTTAAAAAGGGGGACCAAAATAATCTTAGATTGTTATTTATTACTACAGATTATAACGCTTGAATATTATGATTTTATAGTCGATACACTTTAATTTTAAGGGTATAAAAAAACCGTCAGTCCGGGGAGACTGACGGAAAAAGGGAGTAGAGATAATTAATTTCAGGGGAGAAATTAGTTATGAGTTAAATTAATTTATTCGGGGAAATAAATTAAAATTTAAAAGTTATTAATTAAGGTATGAAGTTATCATAACAAGTAGTTGTGAAGAAAATGTGATGTAAAAAAGATAAAATATAAGTAAAATAAAAAAACTTGATTCCGATTAAAAATCAGAATCAAGTTTTTATTAATTATTATTTAGTCTTCTTTTGCAATTTTTTCTTCAATTTTTTTTGATGCTTCTCGAGGTAAGTCACTATCTCTTTCAGCTAGTAAGTTACGGATATCTTTTAAATATTCTTCTGTAGGTGTTAATGTCGTTTCTGAAGATTCTTCTTCCTTATCATTAGATCTACTTGTTGCATTTCTAAGTGCTGTGATTCCTTTAAGCAACATAAAGATAACAAAGGCTACGATTATAAAGTTAATGACATCGTCTAAAAATTGTCCGATTTTGAAAGTTGTATCACCAATTGTGAGAACGATCCCTGACAAGTCAACTTTACCGACGACAAGTGCAATGATAGGACCAATGATGTTAGTTGTGAAAGACTTAACGATTGTTGTAAATGCACCACCAATAATAACAGCGACTGCCAAATCCATCACATTTCCGCGAGTGATAAAATCTCTAAATTCTTTTAACATGTTTGATGAGTCTCCTTTAATTTGGTTAACTGTATCTTAAAGTATAACGGATTTTATAGGATAAGTGAACTGAAAATTGTGAGTTAATAGGTTTGAATGATATAATCAAAGCACAAATTAAAAGCGAGCGAGGAACTAACTATCATGAAACAGGCTAAAAGGAATGTCACATTTTTATTAAGTGTACTGGCAATCATTACTGCGATTATCTGGATCCGTGTTGGAGGGGATAGTTTTTCTTTATCTAATGTATATTTTTATATTGGCATTATATTAATTCTAGTCGGCATTATATTAATTTTGAGCCAAGCACAACTATTCGCTGGCTGGTTTAAACGACGAGATAAAGGTGAATCTAAAGAAGATTATAATGAACGTAAAATTGATGTTAAAAGTGTAGGAAGTAAAAAAAATCGTCCGCTTAAAATATCACCATTGATGCGTAGTTGTTTTATTGTTGGTGCATTATTGATTTTGATTGCTGTATTAGTGACTATTTAAACTAGGGAGATGATGTCATGAATATTTTTTTGGGTATTATCATCGTTTTGTGTTTTGCTGTAGGAGCATACTTTGTAGATGGTGGATTTGCAGAAAATGCTGGATCATTATATAAACAATTTAAGCAATCAAAGTTATCTTTTAGAGAATTTATGCGATTGTTGTTTAGAAGATAATTCGCCAAAAAAACGGACCTAACTTTGATTATTCAAAGTTAGGTCCGTTTTTAATTTATTTAATCAGCTAATGCATATTTTTGGATTGCTTTAGCAACACCTAACTCAACGTTAGTAGCAGTTACTGCTTGAGCATTATCTTTAACTTCTTGAATGGCGTTACCCATGGCAACACCTAGACCTGCTGCTTGGATCATTGATAAATCATTACCTTGATCACCAAGTGCCATAACCTCGTCTTTGGTGAAACCTAATTTATCAGCCAAGGACATAACGGCATTTCCCTTGCTGGCATTTTTGTTTAGGAGTTCTAAAAAGTAAGGTTCACTTTGAACGTAGTAATAATTATCGGTAATTTTTGCGGGTAATTCCTTAACGACACGTGTAATAACTTCAGGATAATCAATATACATCATTTTCGAAATGACGATATTCTTGTCCATTTCTTCAGGTTTTCGGAAACGAATAGGCATTTGAACTAAGAATGACTCTGCCACAGAATATTCACTGATATCAGCATTAGGTGTATACATTAATGCTTGATCTTCAGCATGAACATGGACGTTTAATTCACGACTTGTTTCTTCGATTATGTTGTAATCATTAATATCTAACGTATGATGAATTAAAACTTCACCAGAGCCTGAAACTTGAACTAAAGCACCGTTAAAAGTAATAACAAAATCATCATCTGATGTTAAACCGAGTTTTTCTAAGTATTTTGTAACGCCTGTTAAAGGACGTCCGGTACAAAGGACAACTTTGATGCCAGCAGCTTTAGCAGCTTTAATAGTAGTAATAGTTTCTGGGGCGATTTCTTTTTTATCATTAACGAGAGTACCGTCAATATCGATTGCGATTAATTTAATTGTCATGTTGTGTATTCTCCTTTGGGTTGATTAAAGTATCATTATTAAGATAAGTTCTAAATTGTGTATAAATGTCAGTGAATAAATCGTTCTCTGATTTTACTAATTCTCTTGGGAAGAAGAAACGACGGTCGCCTGATACTTTACCAGTAATAGAAGCAACGAGGTCACTGACGCTAGATAATTCAACAAGTGAACCATCTTCTTGAGCTAATTCGATTTGGGTGCGCGGCTTATCTTTGGTTGGATCATAGGCATCATAAGGTAAGTCGTAACTGTCATTTTCTGCCGTATAGTAGTCAGGTTGAAAGCCAGCTGATTCAATAAGACGTTCTAGAGTAGGTAATAAATCAACAGTCTCTTCATCAAATTTGATTGATTTAAATGGTTTGCGATCCAGGAAACGGACAGCTAAGTCACTTAAGATATTATCAGTATTTTGACGCCATTCCGTGAAGTAAGTGGTTAAAACACCGTCATCTAATTGTAAATAATCATCTAATGAAAATTCATTTTTAAAAAGTGGAATCAATAATTTTGGTGAATCCTCGGCACTTAAGCGATTATTTTCGTATAGGTATTTAGCCCGATTTAATAAATGACTTAAAATAACTTCCATTGATCTAGAAATAGGATGGAAATAAACTTGGACGTACATTTGGAATCGGCTGACAATATAATCTTCAACGGCATGCATCCCATTGATATCAAATGCAATCCCGCCTTTATAAGGACGCATCACACGTAAAATCCGAGTTAAGTCAAATGTACCATAATTTGTACCAGTGTAGTAAGAATCACGTAATAAGTAATCCATTCGATCAGCGTCTATTTGACTCGAAATCAATTGGACAACTTGTGGATTAGGGTACGTTTTTTGAATAACACTTGCCACTTTTTCTGGGAAATCAGCAGAAACTTTTGCTAAAACTTGATTAATCTCAGTTGATGGATCAGTTAAAATTTGAGCAGTGATAGCTTCGTGGTCCGTTTTGAAAATGTGCTCGAAAGTATGTGAGTATGGACCATGGCCGATATCGTGTAAAAGAGCAGCGCATAACGCCACTAATTTTTCGGAGTCGTCCCATAAACCGTCGCCAGCTTCTTTGCTTGGATAATTTCGTTGGAAATTATCGCAGATTCGACGTGTGATTTCATAAACACCCACGGAATGGGTGAAACGTGAATGTTCCGCTCCATGAAAAGTTAATGAAGTTGTACCGAGCTGTTTAATTCGGCGTAAACGTTGGAATTCTTTAGTATTAATTAAATCTAAAATAACTTGATGTTGCACATAAATGTAATCGTGAATAGGATCACGTAACACTTTTTCTCTAGCAAGTAACGGCGATTGTTCGAGCAATAGAATCCCTCCTCGAAAATTTAGATAGTAAATAAGTTCGTAATACTTCTATTATAACGAACATTCGTAATTTAGTCATGACATAATGATGATTATAGGTAACGACATTCATTTAAATCTAAGTTATAATACAGTGAAACGATAAGGTGAATGGAGGAATTAAGTTGTATGGCAATCACGTTAGATAAACAAATTGCGATCCATTTGGAAACAATTAAAACACAAGAAGGCGAAGTTGAACGCTATGTCATCGAAACAACGGGACAACTCGTTCGTTTAGGCGATGGGATGTATATCAGATATAAAGAAGAAGACGCAGAGTCTGGTAAAAAAAATCCAGTTACCTTTAAATTGCAAGATGATGGTGAAATTCAATTAACTCGAGAAACAGATGATATACGCACAAAATTAATTTTTTTAGCGCAAAAAAAAATTAATGGGGTTTATAAAACAGCGTATGGTCGTATTCCAATTGAAATTGAAACAACGCAATTAAAAAGTCAGTTAAATAGCCAACCAATTTCGGGATCACTTGATATTGATTATCGCTTAACAACAAGCGGTGAATTGTTGGGAGACTATAATATACGATTGCAATTTACGGCATAAAAATGTATGATTAAGAGTAGACTTTTGGAAAGGACGTGTGCTAGTTGGAGCTTAAACAATTCGATGGCCAAAACAAAGACGAGTTATCAATGATCGAGGTTGCTCACGCAATCTTATCGCAACATGGTGACGTCATGGGTTTTGCTGACTTAACTAATGAAATCCAAACATATCTTGGTAAAAATGATTTAGAAGTGAGAGATCGCTTATCACAATTTTACACAGATTTAAATGCTGATGGTAGCTTCATTTCACTTGGAGAGAACTTATGGGGATTACGTTCATGGTATCCCTTCGATTCAATCGATGAAGCTGTTGCTCATGTAGAAGATGAAGACGATGAAGATCGTCCTAAACGTAAAAAACGTAAGAAAGTTAATGCTTTCTTAGCAGATGCCGCTGATGATGATGACGTTATTGATTACAATGATGATGATCCTGAGGACGACGATTTAGATGCAACTTATGAAGATGACGACGAAGATGATGATGAAGATACAGAAATTAAAGGTTATGATAAAGATTTAGATGAAATAGCTGATAGTAATTCTGATGATGAAGAAGAATTACCAGAAGGTATTGAAGATCAATTATCTGAAATATCCGATGAAGATGCAGAAGACGACGAGGAAAATAATTAAAAGGACTTGACGATTTCGTCAAAACCCTGTAATATATTTTTTGGGCGCCTCGCAGGTATTTCTTGCGAGGACAAACGCACGGTTGATACAAGCTCCCTACACTGATTAGATTATTCTACTCGGCTTAGGGGGCTTGTTGTTTTTTATAGACATAATGAACAATAACTATCAGGCCACAAACACAGAATCCCCACAAAAATTAACCCAAAGGAGATTTATAATGACCAAATATATATTTGTTACAGGTGGCGTTGTTTCGTCAATTGGTAAAGGGATTGTTGCAGCATCTCTTGGCCGTTTATTAAAGAATAGAGGCTTGAAAGTTACTATTCAAAAGTTTGATCCTTATATCAATGTGGATCCAGGAACAATGAGTCCCTATCAACATGGGGAAGTTTTCGTAACTGATGATGGTACAGAGACTGATTTAGATCTTGGTCATTATGAACGTTTTATTGATATTAACTTAAATCAATATTCAAACGTAACGACTGGTAAAATTTATTCAGAAGTTTTACAAAAAGAACGTCGTGGTGATTATTTGGGTGCCACAGTTCAAGTTATACCACATATTACAAATACAATTAAAGAAAAAATTATGCGTGCTGGAACAACAACGGATTCTGATGTTGTAATTACTGAAATAGGTGGAACTGTTGGTGATATTGAATCATTGCCTTTCCTTGAAGCATTACGTCAAATGAAAGCTGATGTCGGTTCAGATAATGTTATTTATATTCATACAACATTGATTCCTTACCTAAAAGCTGCAGGTGAAATGAAAACGAAACCTACACAACATAGTGTTAAAGAATTACGCGGATTGGGTATTCAACCAGATATGTTGGTTGTTCGGACTGAAGAACATATCTCGCAAGATATGCGTAATAAATTAGCTAATTTCTGTGATGTTGAACCAGAAGCCGTTATTGAATCAATGGATGTTGATACATTATATACGATTCCTTTAGCGTTACAAAAACAAAAAATGGACCAAATCGTTGTTGATCATTTGAAATTAACAACACCAGAAGCAGATATGACTGAATGGCAAAAACTTGAAACACAAGTTTTAAATTTGAAGAAAACAATCAATATTGCGTTGGTTGGTAAATATGTTAAATTGCCAGATGCTTATATTTCTGTTGCCGAAGCATTGAAACATGCTGGATACACTGTTGATGCTGATGTTAAAATCACAATGGTTGATGCAGAAAAATTAGATGAAAGTAATATTGTTGAAACGTTGCAAGATGCTGATGGAATCATCGTTCCAGGAGGATTCGGTAATCGTGGACTTGAAGGGATGATTCTTTCAATTCAATATGCGCGTGAAAATAATGTTCCATTCTTAGGTGTTTGTCTTGGTATGCAAATGGCATGTATTGAATTTGCACGTAACGTTGTTGGGCTCCAAGGCGCACATTCAACTGAAGCTGTTCCAGAAACACCACATAACATTATCGACTTGATGACAGATCAAGAAGATGTTGAAGATATGGGTGGAACACAACGTCTTGGTTTATATCCATGTAAATTAAAACCAGGAACGGTAGCAGCTGCAGCTTATGATAATCAAGAAGTTATCCAAGAACGTCACCGTCATCGTTATGAATTTAATAACGAATACCGTGAACAACTTGCTGATAAAGGATTGGTTTTTGCTGGAACATCTCCAGATAATCGTTTAGTTGAAGTTGTTGAAATTCCTGAAAATAAATTCTTTGTGGCAGCTCAATACCATCCAGAATTTTTATCAAGACCACAACGTCCAGAAGGTTTATTCCAAGCCTTTGTGAACGCTACAGTTTAATAAATGTAATTGAAAGAGATAATAACAATTTGTTATTATCTCTTTTTTTATGTCTAAAAGGGTTGTATTTAATATGTGTACTATGTATTATAGTACACATGGATGAGGTGAGATAATTGCAAATTAATAAGACGAGTAGTAAACCGTTTTATGAACAATTGATATCAGGTATAAAAGAAGATATTTTTAAAGGAATTTTGCAGACAGAAGACAAGTTGCCGTCAGTTAGAGAAATGGCTAAAATTCATGAAATGAATCCAAATACGGTTAGTAAAGCGTATAAAGTTTTAGAATCACAGGATGTAATCGTGACAGTTAAAGGTCGAGGGACATATGTCAAAGCCAATAATGAGAGCAATCGCGATGAACGACAAATCCAAAAAAATCGTGAGGCATTGTTAGATACGATTAAAGAAGTGACCTATCTCGGTGTCCAAGAAGATGAGATTCAGGGTTGGGTTAAGTCGTATTTTGAAAAGGAGGACTAAGAATGGGATTTGAAATTAAAGGTTTATCAGAGAAAATTAGTGACAAAGAGATACTTAATGATATTAATATGTCTTTAGTCCCAGGGGAAATAGTGGGTCTAATTGGTCGTAATGGAGTTGGTAAAACAACCTTATTCAGATCAATTTCAGGCCAATACATACCAGATCAAGGTGATATTTTAATTGATGATCAATGGATGAAAGAAGATTCATCATTGAAGGAAAAACTCTTTTATTTAGATACACAGAATAATTTTTTAGACAGCTACACAATAGATAAGATTGTCGAATTCTATGAACTCGCTTATCAAACGTTTGATCGTCAAAAATATGATAATTGGGTCACAGAATACAACCTACCTAAACAAACAAAATATCGTCAATTTTCTAAAGGGATGCAAGGATTATTTAATATTATTTTGGCCTTTTCCACTGGTGCACCATATGTTATTTTAGATGAACCACTGGACGGGTTAGATGTAATTGTCCGTAAACAAGTTTTCCAAATTATTATTGATGCCGTTGCTGAAGACCAGCGAAGTGTACTTATTTCTTCACATAATTTAGAAGAATTAGATCGATTAATCGATCGCGCAATGGTTTTAAAAGATGGACATATTGTGAGTGATTATCGTTTGGAAGACACGCGTTCAGAATCACGAAAAGTTCAATTGGTGTTTAAATCAAAAGAAATTCCAGCTTTCATTAAAGAAAATAGCCGAGCAATGAGTATTCAAGGTCGTGTCGTCACTGTTTTATTTGAACACTATTCAGATGAAATTGAAGCTCAAATTGAAGCTGAAGATCCGGCATTATTCGAAGAATTACCGTTAACGTTGGAAGATTTATTCCGAGCAAGTCTTTCGGCTAAAGAAAATACCGGAGGTGGGAAGTAGTGACAGTTAATAGAAGATTGAATCAGATTATTTGGCAGAGATATAAGTGGATTGTTTTATCACTTGTTGCACTTATTGTGGTTGTTATGGGGTTTACACTACATAATTCGGTTGACACTACGGGAATAGACGCGGCCAATCTTACTTATACAGAGTTTGTTCAAAGTGAAAAAGATTCGGCAAAAGCGGATCATCGTAAAATAGGTTCAGTTAGCAGAGCAACATATGAAAAAAATAATATTAAAATAAAAGATGTAAGTATTCATGATGGTACATTTCAAAATGCAAAAACAGCACTAGTTATTTTTAGTCTGGGTGCTATCTTATTAGGGATATTTACTAATATGTATGATATGCAAACTAAATTTAATGAATTTATATTTTCAAGCTCATTTTCTAGAAAACGCATTTTCTTAAAAAAAATTGGTCTAATGTTACTACCTGCCTTACTTACTTTTATTGTAGGTTCAATTATAACAACATTTGTTGCTGATGTAGCTATCTCAGTAAGTAATCCAAATTTTATATCAGATAGAATGATACATTTATTCTTAGATAGTAGTCAATTGATTGCGCTATACAGTGTTGGCCTTGTGGTAGGTGTTTTAGTTCGTCGGGTTGTAGCATCTGTCGTCACTGCGTTGGGATTCACTGGCTCGGCCTTGATATGGTTTGCTTACTTTGAAGGATTCATTTTTGATCAAACGCAAGACATGTCTAATACTTATTATCTTGTACTAGGATTTATATACTTGATTGCTGGGTTATTGATGATAGTGATGGCAGTTCATTATTTCAACAAATTATCATTAGAACAGGATAGTCCTTATTTACAATTCGATTATTTAAAACTACCACTACTCATTTTTACAACGGCTTATATAGCTATTTTAATGGCTGTAGTTAATTATGATACAATTGGGGAAAAAATAGGATATGGCTTGATAAGCGGCTGTATTACAGTCATTGTTGCTTATATTGTTATTTATCGTCCACAAAATATTAGTCAAAAATTGCAACGTATTTTTTCGAAAAATAAAAAATAAAAGTAAAATGGCTACCTATTTCTCTAAGAATAGGTAGCCATTTTGACCTTACAGACTTGTTAGTATGTAATAAAAGGGAATTGTGCTAAACTACTGTTTATAGGAATGTAAAAGCAATTATTGGGAGGGATTCAATTTGAAAGAAATGTTAACAATAAACAATTTAACTAAAAGTTTCGGTAAAAAGGTAGTCCTCAAAGGTATTAATTTTACAATCGCAGAAGGTGAGATTGTTGGGCTTGTTGGTGCTAATGGCGCTGGTAAAACAACCATCATGAAATCAATTCTTGGATTATCAAATTACCAAACTGGAGAAATAACAATTGACGGTAAAATTGTATCAACAACTAGCCATCAAGGGTTAGAAGAAGTTGGTGCCTTAATTGAATATCCTGGTATCTATCCATTTTTAAGTGGCTATGATCATTTAAAATTATTCTCTGAAATCAATACCAAAGAAGAATTAGATGAAATTGTTGCTGATTTGCATATGACAGATTACATTAATCGTAAAGCTAAATCATATTCATTAGGAATGAAGCAAAAATTAGGAATTGCATTAGCTTTATTAAATAGACCAAGATTAATTATTTTAGATGAACCTATGAACGGATTAGATCCTCAAGCAACACGTGATGTCCGCGAACTTGTTTTAAAGTTATCTAAACGCGGGACAGCGTTCTTGATTTCAAGTCATATTTTAGGTGAATTAGAGAAAATTGTTGATCACTTTATTATTTTAAATGAAGGTAAAATAATGAAAGCAATGTCTACTACTGAATTAAGTGATAGTAGTAAGCGATATGTTTTACTAGAGACGACGTCAAACGAGCAAGCTAAAGTTCTTTTAAAGGCCGCTAATTATGAATTGGCAGTTGATCAAACAGTTAAAGTAAAGGTAGACGAACAAGATACTTTAGCAAATATTATCCAAGTGCTCTACGATAATAAAATTCAAATAAATGATGTACGTCATCAAGAACATGATATGGAAGAATCACTATTGAATTTATTAGATAGTAATGACGGAGGTAAGGCTTAATGTTAACTTTAGTTAAACAAGAATTATTTAAGTTAGGTAAAAAGAAATCTACAGCGATTATATCAGCGATATTACTTGTTTTTATTTTTGGGGTAGCACTTTTAACAAAAATATATAGTTCGATTTTCGATCCAGCAAGCATGGTACAAAGTGGATTTGGATCTATTCAATTAATTATTTTCATTTTAATTGCGTCAGCAAGTGTTATTATTGCTATGGAAACACAGTTTGGTACAATTAAGGATTTGCTTTATCGGAAATATTCACGTGGAGCTGTTTTAGCTAGTAAATGGCTTACAATATTAATCTATTCGATTTATTTGAATGTTTTAATATTCGTGGCTTCAATTATAGCTAAATTAGTGCTTTTACCAATGGTATCCTTGTCAGATAAAATAGATAACCAAACGATTGTTATGTCTTTAATAACAACGTTAGTGGGGAATTTTATTAGTACCTGGTTGATTTTAAGTTTGGTATTATTATTGGCTAGTATCTTTAGTAGTTCAGGTGCTTCGATTGCAGCTGGTATTGTTTTTTATTTCTTAACATCTATTTTATCAGGAATCCAAATGTTAGCTATTGCTAAATGGGATTGGATTAAATGGAATCCACTTAATATGATGAATTTAAGTAATCAGTGGGCAGACGGACAGGAGTTTGAAAAACTAACTCAATTAACGAATAACGAATTGATTATAGGTAATCTAGCTTATACGGCACTATTTTTATTTTTAGGTTATTTTGTTTTCAAACGTAAAAATGTTTAAAAAAAGTGTATCGTCAATTAATTTTTGACGATACACTTTTTTTGTCCAATAATTATGAGTAGCTTAAAATGACTATTACTAAAGATACAAGTCAAATACTGCAATCTGTGGAGGTACTAGGAATCGAGCTGAGATTCGAGATGTTCCAATACCACTATTAACATATAATTTTGTATTGTTCTTTAGTGTATAAAGGCCACTAGAGTAGCCACCATCTCCGTCATGATCAGATAATAATCCTTTATTAGTGAAAGGAATACGAATTTGGCCACCATGTGTGTGACCACTTAAAATTAAATCGACGGTATTAAATGAACCATTTGACAAACTAGGTTCATGAGCCATTAAAATATGGTACGTTGAATTGGATTTATCAGGAGCTACTGTCGTTTGGACATCGGGGATACCTAATTGAGAGTCATCTACACCACCCAACCAAATGGATGAATTTCCACCTACATTGATAGTCGTTGAACTATTTTTAAGGACAGTAAAACCACCTTGATTCATTACAGTAGTGTAAACTCTGGCTGCACCGCCACCGTAATCTTTATTTCCATATACTGCGTATTTTCCATAGGTTGATTTAATTTCACTTAGTTTTTGAACAATAGCTGTTACGGGATGGTATTGATTGTAATTGCTGAATAAATCACCTGTAAATAAGACCAAATCTGGTTTTTCTTGATTGATTTTATTAACAATTTTTCCGAAATTTTCAGGTGTATAATCATCTGCTATTTCGACATCACTAATTTGCACAATTTTAAGTTTCTTTTTAGTAGTATCTGCCTTATTTAAAGCAATATTTTTAACGACAACGCGGTAAGGCTCTATTTTAAATGCGTAAAAGGTACATGCGGCACTTACTATTAATAGGATGAAAATGACACTTAATATTTTTTTCTTCGTGATAGTATCATGCCTCCGTTTGATTAGTTAACTAAAAAAACCTACAGTAAGATTTTTAGTCTAAAACTGTAAGTTCTTCTTAAAACCTATATGGTTAGTTTTATTTATGAAATCCAAGAACTAATAGCTGACCAGATAGCGTTAAAAAATGAAACAATTGCGTCCCAAATTTTTTGTAGGAAGTTTCGATTTTCAGCTGTGTCTAATTTGCTGAAAATATCTTTAGCACCATCTTGAATATTTGTTGCAACTTTACTTGCTTGTGATTTGAAATTTGATGAATCTAAAGCACCTGAATCACGAATCTTGATTAACACGGCAATAATATCTTGTTTTTGATTATCAGTAATGACATTTGTTAAGTTATTATTTGTGATTTGGTTATTTACAATAGTAGTAATTTGATTATTTGTAATAGAACTACCTTCTTTAGCCATATCATTTTTAGCACCGGCTACAGCGTTATTCAATTGTGAATCAGTATACCCATCTTTGCTTTTATTGGCTTGTGTAATGTCACTTAAAGTCGACATTTCATTTTGTGCGGCAGTGACTTGTTTTGTATTTAGAGCGTCCCCGTTTGTAGCGAAGGCTGCATAAACACCAGCTAAAGCACCTGATCCATCTATTGGTGTAGCAGAAGTGACATAGATATTGGCATCAGTTACACCAGCTGTTAATGCGGCGTTTTTATATTGGTTTTCTGTAATTGTGGTGATGTTATTTTTACCATTGTAGTCTAAAATTTCAACGTTGATACCAGAACCACTGCTCGTTTTTTGAACCATAGCAGATGACCAGACACCTGAAGTTGATGTAAATGAGCCACCAGAACTATTGAGATATTTAACTAAAGTTGCGCCATTTACGGGTAATGTCGAATATGAAGAACTACCGTTTAAGCTAGCTGTTAAAGTTGAAAGTGTTCCTGATTTTTGTGAATCTGTTAAACTTGTTCCTAATGTGACAACTGGATTTGACCAGTCAGTTGTTGTGCCCGATGTTGATGAAGCTGAGCTTGAATCATTAGTTGCAGCAGAGGCAACAGATCCTAGACTCAAGACAGCTAATGTTGTAAGAGTTACTGTATAAATTAATTGTCTGAATTTCATAATGGTTTGCTCCTTAAATAGCATGTATTTTAATTTTATTATACCTATCTGATGAAGGAATCATAATAATTGAGTTTGAATAATAGAAAAAATTAAGATTTATCATCATTGAGAGATTTCTTTGTAAGTGAGACAATGAGCGCATCATTTAATCTAGCAACATAATTTTGAGTAGTATGGTATGACTAATTTAAATAAAACTAACGACTGAATGGGAGAATAACGATGACAAAAAAGATGACGGATACCTTTAGATTCAGGCGGGGATTGGAATTGAAAAATAGAATCTTAATGGCGCCAATGACCGTTAAGATGAGCTACTATGATGAAGTTGTTACACATGATGAATCAGATTATTATGCACTACATTCAGGCGAAGTTGGGGCTGTTATTACGGCAGCTACCAGTGTCCAAGCAAATGGAAAAGGTTGGGAAGGCTCACTTGCCATCTATGATGATAAGTTTATTCCCGGGCTAACGAGATTGGCATCGGCAATCAAAAAGAATGGGACTAAAGCTATTTTACAAATTTTCCATGCGGGTCGTATGACAAATTCAACGGTACTTAGAGGACAATTACCAGTTTCAGCCAGTGCTGTTGCGGCAGAAAGACCAGACGCAGAAATTCCTAAAGCATTGTCAGAAACTGAAATTTTAGAGTTGATTGAATCCTTTAAATCAGCAACAAAACGAGCAATTAAAGCGGGATTTGATGGCGTTGAACTGCATGGTGCGAATACGTATTTACTACAACAATTTTTTTCACCACACTCAAATAGACGTCATGATGCTTGGGGTGGCACGCTTGATAAGCGATTTAAATTCATTAATGATGTAGTTGATGGTGTTATTGAGAGTGTTGATCAATCAGGTGTAAAAGATTTTATTGTTGGTTACCGCTTTTCGCCTGAAGAATATGAAAAGCCAGGTATTAGTATGGAAGATTCAATGATTTTGATTGATAAACTTGCTGATAAAAAATTAGATTATCTACATATCTCATTAGGTAAGTATAATAGTGTTTCGAGAAATATAAATTTCAATGAAAAATCAAGAATGGATTATGTCCAAGAAAAGATAAATGGTCGTGTTCCATTAATCGGGGTAGGAGATGTTCGGACTCGGGAAGATGTTAATGGTGTTTTGGCTAACGCTGATTTAGTAGCCGTTGGTCGTTCACTCTTAATTGATCCTAAGTGGACATCAAAGTTATTGAATGGACAAGAAGAAACTATAAAAAGAACCTTAGCTAAAAATGATCGGGAAAAATTAATGGTTAGCGATGGTGCTGTTGAATTTTTAAAAGATATGATGCCTGAGCGGTTAGTTGATTAAAAAACAAAACTAAATCTAGACAAATAGTGTGTTGCAAATTTAATTTGCCGCATGCTATTTTTAGTTGCGGCCCTTTCAACTAGCGGTTGCCTGTTGCACCCCTTGCTGTATGCTAATATTTGAGATGTTAAATAGAGGAAAGAAGGTTATAGGGATGAAAATTATATTTGCGGAACAACTCGTTAAAATACGTAAAGAGAAAAAAATGTCACAAGAAGAATTGGCAAATCAATTGTTTGTATCAAGACAAGCTGTATCAAAATGGGAAACAGGAGAAGCTGAACCTGATTTGGGAAAAATTGAATCGGTAGCCAAAATTTTAGACGTCCCTGTAGAAATATTACTTTTTGGTGGCGATGCCAGTGAAAAAAACGTCAGAGTTTAAAACTAGAATTAAACGATTTATAGAAGAAGATGAATCAGATAAAGATTGGCACGAAAATCATAGATGGCGTGAGTGGCAATATAAACCGATTAATAATGGGTGGGAATTCCTAGCTCGCTATTACTGGATTATTTTTGCACTCATTGGCATGATTGCATGGGGGATTATGGGTCTAAAATAGATATGATAATAAAGAAGCTTTCAATACTTGTCTACAAACAAGTATTGAAAGCTTCTTTATTTTACCGGAACAACTTTTATTTCAGTTGAGTCATCATGAATGACAATGTATAACGTTTGAGTTTCTTCTTTATCAAAGAAACCGAGATTAATACAGGGTAAACCATCGATTTCTTCCACGCCAACGAAACGATCCGTAAATATCTGACGAACCATTTTACCCATTTCTTTATGGGCATTTGCTTTAGCGGCAGCTGTTTTAAGTGTAAATCCAGAGTCTAAGTAAGATTTAATTAATCGAATAATTGATAAGGTATGGTAAGAATATTTTCTATTCTGATTTTTATTAGTATTAATAGAATCAATAAAGCCTTTTTGTTCCCAATAACGAATTTGACTCTGAGTGAGCCCAGTTGTTTCGGCAATTTCACCGATTCCGATTGAAAATGTATCATTCTTCATAATAACGGCCATTCTTTTTGCATAATCTTTAATGTTTGCAATATCGTCCATATCTGCCAAACGAATATACCTCCTAAATAAAAATTTATCTAACAATCTCATTGTGATGTTTACTATACTGATTATATATATATTAAAACGTTTGTCAACTTACTTGACATTAAAGCGAGATAGTCTTATATTAGTCTTCGAAGATAAATTAAAGAAAAAGAAGGTTTTAAGTATGGATGGATTAGATGCAAAGGGTAAACCATATAATCGCCCCATGCTAATTGCAATTTTATTAGTAGGGACATTTTGTACGGTTTTGAATCAAACAATTTTAG
The DNA here is from genome assembly GCF_056782215.1 of Dellaglioa sp. CoH-55-MRSF-6. The sequence goes on along the minus strand of NZ_JBXAYJ010000005.1, from coordinate 52,650 downwards.
CAACTGCATTTCCAACATTAATGGATGAATTTGACGTAACAACGTCAACTGTTCAATGGTTAACAACAGGATTTATGTTAGTCAACGGGATTTTAATTCCAGTTAGTGCATGGTTAAGTAGTCGTGTAAATACCAAATGGTTATACATAGGTGCTATTGGTATCTTTGAATTAGGAACAGTTTTAGCATTTATCGCACCTAATTTTGGGGTATTGTTAACAGCTCGCTTAGTTCAAGCAGTCGGTGTTGGGGTAACAATGCCTTTATTACAAACGATTATGCTTTCAATTTTCCCACCCGAAAAACGTGGTGCTTCAATGGGACTTGCCGGTTTAGTTATCGGACTAGCTCCTGCAATTGGACCTACACTTTCAGGTTGGGTTATTGATAATGCTTCATGGCGTGATCTTTTTGGTATGATTATTCCATTAGTAGGAATTGTTTTTGTGGCTTCTTTCTGGTTTATGAAACCGGTCATCAAAACACACAAATCTAAAATTGATGTCTTATCATTGATTTTATCAACAATTGGATTTGGTGGCTTACTTTATGGATTCTCAACAGTTGGAGATAACGGCTGGGGAAGTACCTCAGTACTTAGTTTCCTTGTTGTGGGTGTTATTTTTATTGGTTTATTCATATGGCGTCAATTAACAATGGAAAATCCTTTCTTGGAATTACGTGTTTTTGCTTCCCAAGAATACACAATTGCAGCCGTTTTAAGTTCAATTGTTAACATGGCTATGATCGGTGTTGAAATGATTCTACCAATGTATCTCCAAATTGTACGTGGAGATAGCGCATTTGAGTCAGGATTAACCTTATTGGCTGGTGCTTTAATGATGGGGATTATGAGTCCGATAACGGGACGATTATTCGATATTTATGGTGCTAAGAAATTGGCAACTGGTGGTATGTTCTTATTAACACTTGGTACAATTCCATTCGTTTTCTTAACAAAAGATACGCCAACTTTATACATCACAATTATGTATGCAGTTCGTATGTTTGGGATTTCAATGGTTATGATGCCAACAACAACATCAGGGATGAATGCATTACCAGCTAACTTGATGGGTCATGGAACGGCTGTTAATAATACAGCTCGTCAAATCGCAAGTTCAATCGTAACAGCGGTTATGATTTCCGTTCTAACAAATGTAACAACAGCTGCATTACCAGCTAAATCAATGCTTAAATCGGCACCATTAGATTACAAAACAAAAGCTATTGATGCGACATTAAGTGGTTATCATGCTGCCTTTATCATCGCAGTCGTTTTCTGTGTGGTTGGGCTCGGATTTTCATTCTTCTTAAAATCAAAACAACAAGTTTTAAAAAATGGAGGTAATAAATAATGATTATTTTATTATTAATTCTTTCAATTATTTTATTCTTCCTTACGTGGAACCTCATCCGTAATAATGTACTGAGCTACATTTTAGGTGGCATTTTTGCACTTTGTATTATTCTTACAGGTGGCTTAATTGTTGCTAACTACAGTGCACATTATGGAATGGAAAAAGTAACGACAACTAAGACAGAACAATTAGCTTCTAGTTCTAAAGAGATGGACATGTTACTATATCAGCCTATCGGTACAGATGGATCTGAAAAAGTCGTTATTTATAAAAATACGGCATCACAAAAGAAAACAAAGGCAACTAAGACAGACGATACAACTAGCAAGATTGTTGAAAATGCTAAGAGTAACAAATTAGTTACTAAAGAAACCCGTTGGACTTATAAAGGTAATGGGTATCGATTAATGTTTGGTATCGCTAATAACGATAAAACTTTAGTAAAACGTACGCATACATTCTACGTTAAAAAGAGTTGGACAACATTAACGGTTAAGCAAGCTAAGGCCATGCCTAAAATTGCTAAAGTAGAAGCAGCTAAAATGAATACAAAGGCAGGAAAAGCTAAACTTGCTGCGGATGGTGCTACTTTTGTTAAAGCAGCTGTCACAAATGCTATGATGAAAGATGCATCAATCTCGAAAGCTGATCAAGCTAAGATTGCAGAACAAGCAACAACAATTTTCAAGGCACAAACAAAAGCAAAAGTAATGCAAAACGTATTAAAAGAAGTTAAAGAAATTAAATAAACCGTTATTTATTTAGTAACCACACTAGTTTATCCAACTAATGTGGTTATTTTTTTAAATTAAAACGTGAATTATAAAATAAACAATGCTATAATACGTTAATGGCATAAACGATAAAGGAGTTTCTTTGAATGAAAAAGAAAATTATAATTTGGATTGTCAGTATTTTAGTGTTATTAGCGGTTGCAATTACAGGGGGTAGTTTCTATCTCTATCACTATGCCATTCAAAATACAGAAAAAACATTAACGGGAACATCAAAAGGAACACCAAAGCGAACAATTGAAGCAAAAAAATGGTTGGCCAGTACTAAAAAAGAAAACTGGACAGAAACATCAGCAGGTGAAAATTTAAAATTAGTTGCTGACTATGTACCGGCGGCAACTAAATCTTTAAAAACAGTTGTTGTGGCACATGGTTACATGGAAAATAAAGAAAGTATGGCTTCATATATAAAATTATTTCATGATAATGGCTATAACGTTTTAGCGCCAGATGATCGAGGCCAAGGTAAAAGTCAGGGCGATTATATTGGTTTCGGATGGAAAGATCGCTTAGATTACATTAAATGGACCAAAAAATTAATTGCCGAAAAGGGAACAGATCAAAAGATTGGCTTGTTTGGAGTTAGCATGGGTGGTGCTACTGTCATGATGATGAGTGGTGAAAAGTTACCAACTCAAGTTAAAGCAATTGTTGAAGATTGTGGTTATACAAATGTTGAAGATTTGTTAGCTTATCAATTGAAACTCCAATTCAATTTACCAAAAGAACCATTAATAACAACTTCTAGTTGGGTAACTCAGTTACGTGCGGGCTACTCTTTTGCAGAAGCTGACTCTGTTAAACAATTAAAGAAAAATAAATTACCAACATTATTCATTCATGGCGACAAGGATGATTTCGTTCCTAGCGCAATGGTTTATGACAACTACAAAGCCTCAGCAGGTACGAAGGAATTGTGGATTGTGAAGGGCGCAGGTCACGGAAAAGCGTTCAGTAAGGATCCAGAATTATATACTAAAAAAGTCGTTAAGTTTATGAATGATAATTTAGATTAATAATAAAATCATTTATTTTTTAAATAACATCAAAAAGTGTGGGGGTACCCTCTATTTTTGATGTTTTTTTTTGTCTGTATCATGCTATCATATTAGTTATTATAGATGAACTTTGGGGAAAATAGGTGGGGGCCAACATGAAAATTAATAATAAATTAAAATTAACACTACTAACTTTTGGGTTATTCTTTTTAGTTAATGTAACAAGTATCAAGGCAGATGCGGATTATGATTCTGCAAAAGCATCAGCACCTCGAGCAATTTTAATGACAAATTTATTCCAGACGGGTACTGGTGCTGGAGTAGTAGCAACTAGTGGTATGGTCGAATTAACCGATACCAATAAAGATCCTAATTCGACTAATCTGGCTGCTAAAACGATGGTTAAAATTACGGATGCTAAGAATCAAAAAGCAGCAATTTGGTCAACAGACGAAAATTCATTTGATATTAATACAAGTAGTAAAGCTTCTATGTGGATTTATTTTGGTAGCAAAACGAATACTGCTGGGGATGGGATGGCACTTGTTTTTCAAAATGATGCAAAAGGAAATGCTGCTATTGCAACTAAAGCAGGTGAAACGTTAGGTGTTTGGGGAGACGATTCAGTGGGTACGGGATCCCCCAATAATACTGCTAGAGGCGCTATTCAAAATAGTTGGGCGCTAGAATTTGATACTCATTTGAATAATGGTAATAGTTCAGGAAACGGATTTGATTTAGATCCTAGTTTAGCACCTAACCATATTGGTAGTGGGTATCCAGCTGTTGAGGCAACATACACGGATAATCATACAATCTCTTCTTCAGTTAAACTAAATCATTTAGGCCTTATTAATTATAATGGGTTCTTATCAAATCGGGCATGGCATCATGTGACAATTGATTATAAATCAGTGAGTGCGAGTGCTGGGTCAATGACATATACGATTGATGATAAAAAACCAATTTCAGGAACAGAAGACTTGGATCCTACTGAAGATACAAGTCAGACAGGGCAGACGGCAAGTGTTCCAATTGATAAATCGAAATTTAATTCTACAACGGGTAAAATCCGTTGGGGATTTACAGGGTCAACGGGTGACTCTTTTGAAAATAACTTAGTTATGTTTGAAACTGTACCAGGTCTTGTTAATGCGACTGCGGTACAAACTATGACGGATATTACACAAAATAACAAGGATGTCTCGGCTAATGGAGAAGTAAAAGCTGGAGATAAAGTAAAATTCAACACTACCGTAACTTACGATAGTGGAAAACAATCGTGGACAGGCATAGGTGGATATTTAAAATACCCGGCTAATAATATAAAATGGACTGGGTATGAAATACCTAACGATTTTGGTACAGGAAAATTTCCTAGTAATATCTATGGAAGTGACCCTGCTGGGTTATCCGGCGCGCAAATACCTGAATTATCTACACCTGGACAAAGTTCACATATTTCATTTATCGGTGAAGTAATGCCAGTTGAAGTGGATACACCAGTGACTGTTTCAGCAGGTCAATTCATCGGAAGCAATGCAATGATTGATTCTAATCCTATTAGCTATACGATTAAAGCATCACCAAAAACAGCCTTAACGATTGATGGCCTTAAAGATATTGATATTAATTATGGAACGGATGCGACGATTAGTGGAACGGTAAAATCTAGTTTAGGTGGAACTTTTGCTAAAGGAACAACGGCCAGTGTGACACTTAATGAGGATACAACACCTATTAAGGGTGATGTCGCAACGGATGGTACATTTAACGTAACGATTCCAAAGGACAAACTAACCACTGGCGAATATTCTTATAATGTTCAAGTAACAGATCCAGATGGTAATACGACGCAAAAATATACACAAAAAATTAATATTAAACCCGTTTTAACTTTAAATGATAATAAAGGAACCGTTGTAGCGCCATATACATTGATTTTCCAAGTAGCTGATAATAGTGCAGCGTTAACAACGTACTATAAAGAAGGAAGTACTGGAACACCTGTTGAATTAGAAAAATATACAAATACTAAACCAGGTTCGACACAAGATCATAGTGTAGCACTAGATACAACTAAGTTTGCCATTGGAACGCACGAGTTAACTATTTATTCGGTTGATTCTGAAGGAAACATTTCTAATAACCAAACAATCTCTGTTGTCGTAGGATTGTTGAGTATTTCATCAGATGATTCAATTAATTTTAATAATAAAATACCAGCGAAAAGAAGTATTTTAAACCGTGCTTCAAGCTATATGCTTAAGTTAGAAACGTCAGCAGCTAAAAACTGGACATTGTCTGTGACTGCAGGACCACTAACTGCAGCAAGTGATAAAAGTACTTTAAAGCATTCAACTATTGGGTTTCGTAATTCAAATCAGGAAAACACGTTACCGCTTTCTCCAACGTATGGTACAATAGTGTCTACAGGAGTAGGTCAAGCAACTACGGTTGAAAAAAGTTGGTCAGCAGATTCTGGAATTGTATTGGATGTTGAACCAAGTGAAATTAAAGTAGCTGAAACCTATAGTTCTGAATTAGATTGGACGCTAACGAATGTACCAAATAATTAATAATAAACTTAATTGTCGGTTAAATTCAAATGTCCGGGGGGAGATAGGATTATGACAATATTACGGCTGAAAGCTGTACTTTTTACAGGTGTGTTAGTGACATTAGGGCTTAGCTCTACAGGTGTTAATGCTGATGATTATTCTAACGCAGTGGCATCGGCACCAGACGCATTAGTATCAAATGGACTTTTGACACCTGGAACAACAGGAACACAAAATAATGCAAAAATTGTAACATTCGATGCTAGTGGTAATGTTGTTTCTGAAACAGCAGATAACGCAGATAAATCAATTATAAAAATTACGGATGCAACTAACCAAGTGGGATCTGCCTGGTCTACAGCAAACAATAAATTTAATCTTAATAAAAATAATAAAATGTCAATGTGGATGTATTTCGGTAATCAGGGTGCTAATTCTGGTGATGGGATGGCTTTTGTTTTACAAAATGATAGCCGTGGTCTCAGTGCTATTTCTGGTGGAGGCGAATCATTAGGTGTTTGGGGTGTTGATAAAGGTGGATCAGAATCTACCGTTGCAGGAACAGCTATTAAAAATTCATGGGCGTTAGAATTTGATACACATAAAAATAGTGAGGCAAGCAAGGGTAACGGATTTGATAATTTAAACACTATCCAAGACAATCATCTGGCAAGCAATTATCCTAATCAAAGGGCTACTTATGAACAAAATGGTTTTTTAAGTAAGTATAATAAATTAACTCATGATGGACTACTTGCTGTCGCTGACTTATCTAATGGAAGATGGTGGCATGTGTCAATTGATTATAAATCAACGTCTACAACTGCCGGCTCAATGACCTATACTATTGGAGATAAAGTCCCCGGTACGGGTGATGTATTAGGTGGTGGTCTTGCAAAGACAGTTCCAATTGATAAAAGTAAATTTGCGAGCACTGATGGTCAAGTGACTTGGGGATTTACGGGCGCAACAGGCGGTAACTGGGAAACAAATTTAGTGATGTTTGAAGAAATATCTGATTTAGTTTCTGTTACGGCGACGCAAAAAGTGACAGATACTACCCAGAACAATAAGGACATTACCGCATCAGGAATTGCTAACAGCGGGGATAAACTTAATCTTCAAACAACTTTGAAATACAATGATGGAAAGCAAGATTGGAAAAAAATCGTTGCTTCGTTAAAAACGCCTAATGCTGTGACGTTAGACAAAGAAGGTATCATTAAATACGCCGATGGAACAACGCAAACATTTGATACAACAACTAAAGATGGTGTCATTACATCAAGTCTAAATAAAAACTTATCAAAAAGTAATGATACAGCAACGATCAGTATGAATGGGACAGCTAAAATTGTTGCTACAGATACCAAAGTAACAAGTCCAATTAGTACATTTAATGGTCAAAATACGATAGTAAGATCTCAGCTAGCTACGTTTACCATTAAGGCATTAAAGCAGAAGATGACACTTTCAGGATTGCTTGATAAAACAATTGATAGTGGTCAGTCGATTAAAGTTACGAGTAACGTTAAAACAGATACACTAATGGAAAATGATAACGTTACGATAACAACGATGCTGAATGGTAAAGCCTTTAGTGATAAATCAATGCTATTCAATAAGTTGGGTAGCATTGACTACGCTGAAGTGCTGCCTGCAGATAAGTTAAACGTTGGAAAAAATACTTATACGGTAAGTGTTGAAGATCAATATGGTAATTCAGTAACGGGTCAAGAAATTATCACTGTTAATGATCCAGGTGTTTTAGAAATAGCATCGGTAACGGGTGCATTAAATTTTGGACAAAGTGATATTCCAATACCCAACGAAGAAACAACCTATAGCCCTGTAGAAGAATTAAGTATACAGGTAGTTGCATCGGTACCAGGTACATGGAATTTAAAGCTGACTGGAACTGATGTTGTTGGAGCCAGCGGCACTGTGCTAAAAGATGCATTAATTTACAAAGAAAAAGCGACAGATATTGGGACACCTTTAAAAGACCATTCGATAGATATTGCGGGTGGGAACTCATCTCCTAACCAGATAACTAAAACGTGGGCAAAAGATACGGGAATTCTATTGCGTGTTAAACCTAGCGAGGTTAGAAGTGAAGAATATGATGCTTCAGTGCAATGGAATTTGAGTAATGTACCAACTAAATAAGTAGTATTAGTGAAAAAGGATAACAAAAGTTATCCTTTTTTTATTTATGTTTTGCAATTATTGCCATCTAGGATATTATGGACTATGTAGAGAGAATACGGAGGATAGATAACTAATGAAAATGACCGTTGAACAATTCATGTCCGCTATTGAGTTAGAGGCGTACACAAAGATTTTTTATACTGCCACACCAGAAGATGTCCAAGCGATTGGTGTACCAGAATTATTCGCTAAGTGTTATGCTGATTTAGAAAACAATGTACGGGATGGTAAGCTTGTAGAAGTTCAATTGATGATTGAATATCCTGAAGGTACCGCAATTTTTACACTTGAAGCAAATATCCTTAATTTACCATACAAATATTATAAAAAGTTACCCAGCTTCTTTAATGAAGTAACAGATGAAGCAGAAGTTAATGTCTATCTGATTGTTGAGTCACCAATTCTGAACGCATCTAAATTAAGAATCGATGAAATTACATCTGTGACTAATTATTTAGAAAACCCCAGTGATCATAATATGACAAGCACAACTATGATTGCTGAAAAGATAGCTTTCCTTGAAAATCCACCTATTATTGAAGAAAAAGAACCAGTTGTCGTTGAAAAGAAAAAGAAAGCTCCAGCTAAGAAAAAACCAGCTGTTAAAAAGAAACCAGCAGTTAAAAAGACGACGGCTACAAAAAAAGCGACAACAAAGAAAAAAACGACAACTGTAAAGGCGGCAGCCAAGAAAAAGCCCGTGGCCAAAAAGGTACCCGCTAAAAAGAAACCGGCTGTAAAGAAAGTAACTACTAAGAAAAAAGCACCAGCCAAGAAAACTAAATAAAAAAACGCCGATATTATCGGCGTTTTTTTGTCTAATTATTTAATGAAGAAATAGTAAACGAGTAGCAAGGCACCTAAAATAATACGGTACCAACCAAATGGTTTGAAATCTTTCGACTTGATGTAACCCATCAAGAATTTGATTGCAACAATTGAAACTAAGAATGCGACTACACAACCAAGTAATAAGACGGCTGTTTGATCACCGGTAAAGCTATAACCATTATGGAAGTATTTAACTAATTTGAGTAGACTGGCACCGAACATAACTGGAATTGATAAGAAAAATGAAAATTCAGCAGCAATGAATCGAGAAGTCCCTAATAAAATGGCACCTAAAATAGTTGCACCAGAACGTGATGTTCCGGGAATTAAAGCAAGAACTTGGAAAACACCGATTAGTAACGCTGTTTTGTAAGTAACTTGATTGAATGATGTAATAGAAGGAACAGCATCGGCTTTTTTGTTTTCAATAATAATGAATAAAACACCATAAATAATTAACATTAAGGCAACAACTGGGAAATTATATAATTTCGCATTTAACCAGTCATCAGCAACTAACCCAATCACAGCAGCTGGAAGTACAGCTACAATGACTTTACTCCATAGAGACCACGTATCTCTTTTTTCTAATTGCGATTTTTTTGGAGAAAAAGGATTTAATTTATGGAAATACAACACACAAACTGCTAGGATAGCGCCCAGTTGGATAACAACGAAGAACATTTCCATGAAAGCAGCATTTTCTTTTAGTTGTAAAAATTCGTCAACTAAAATCATATGTCCCGTTGAACTAATAGGAAGCCATTCTGTAATTCCTTCGACAACTCCCAAAATAATAACTTTTAACATAACAATAATATTCATACAAATAGATTCCTTCCAAAATTTTATTTAACTGCTCTAGTATACCTAATATGAAAATTAAAAACCATAAAATTAAATAAACCTTATGCTTTTAGGCATAAGGTTTATTTGTGAATATAAGATTTTAGTTAAGATTAATTTTATAGGGCTTTTTTGTTACCGCGACGTGCAATTGCAGGGAGGATTAAACCTAATGCAACTAAGACAAGTGGTGTGACAATATTAAGTGTTAATTGGAACAAGTAGTTAGAAGGGCTATCTGAGTAGTTTAATTTAGGAACAACTCCTAGGATACAAGCGAATGCAGTGAATAAGAAACACCAAGCACCAACAATGTAACCAACGACAGGATTCTTAACAAACTTGTAACCGGCTTTGAAATTCTTCAATTGTTTGTTTAATAGCATGTAAGCGAAGAATACCCAGAGATAACGCATAGGCATGACAACCGCATTTAGGTTCAATAACCATTTGTATAATGCGTTCATGTTACCAATCCCGATTGCAGGAATGATAATTAAAATACTAACTAAAACACCAGTCATGGCATAACCATTAACGGGAGTTCCTTTTTTATTAAGTTTTGACAAGCTTTTAGGAATGAAGTTTGGATCAGCATCACCTAAAAGAATTTTTAATGGTGCATCAATTGAGAAAGCAAGCGCTGAAATTTGAGCCATCGCATTGGCAATTGCGTATAGAATCATGAATAAATTACCTACGTGATAGAAACTACCAAGACGTAAGAAACCTTCGTAAGGACCATTTGTGATTAAATCATCAGGGATGTTAGTTCCGTTAAATAAGAATCCCATAGCGAACGAACCTAAAATAGCACAGATGGCAACCATTGCGGCCAATGCTAACATTCCTTTTGGAAATTCTTTAGCTGAGTTTTTTGTTTTATTAACATAGGGAGAAATCTTTTCAGCACCACCAACAGCGAAAACTAACATTGAAATCGTTGTGAAGTAGGCGAAGTTAAAGTTAGGTAGATATGATTTAATGGCACCCATATCAGGTGTTTGAATTTTAGCATGCGTCATGAATGGCGCTGAAACTGCCAACAAGATGAATAATAATGACATAACGAACATTGCTGTTCCGGCAACACTACCAATTCGACTTAAAGTAGCAAGTCCCTTTGAGGCAATCCATAAGAAGAAAATGAAAATGACTAAGCCCATAAGTGAAACGGTCATAGCAGAAGTTTCATTAACGAAATTTCCGTTACCTTTGAATAACCAACTAAAGGCAATTAAAATACCTTGTGGTTTTTGTGCTAGGTAAGGAATATGTACGACCCAATAAGTCCAAGCTGCATAGTAGGCAAGTCTCTTGGTTGAAGTTTCTTTCACCCATGAAGACACACCACCGCTGGCATCTTTAAATGTTGAGCCTAATTGACCAACAATTAAAGTATAAGGAACAAAGTAAAAAATCATGATTAAAATCCAAGATGTAATAACAGTGAGTCCTTGGTTAGCAAAGTTGTTAAAGACATTTGCAAGTCCCCAAACGGAAACGAATGCAATTAAAGCAACGTTATACCAACGTAATGTTTTTTCTGATTCTAGCAAAATAATAGCCTCCATATGGATAAAATATTTTATGATACTGGTGCAGTGATAGCTATGGTTAAGTATAAAGAAAAATGAAATAAAGTACAATCAAATTTTGTGATACATACTATAAGAAGTAAATATAATTATGATTAAAATGTCAAAAAAACACATCTAGGTCGCAAATGTTGAATGTTGTCTACCGAATATAGATGATATTATAACGGTAATTGGTTAACGACATAAACTAAAAAGAGAATCCTGGGGGATTATTATGAAACCAAAAAATAGAATTGTGATAGGTAGTTTGTGTGCGATGATGTTGTTCGGGGGAACAGCGTTGAATGAAACTATATCAGCAAGTGAACAAGAAGAAGCAACTAGTTCAAGTATTGCGACTATAAAAGAGCAAACTTTAGAAAATGTATTAAGTGAATCAACAGAATCAAATAAGGCAGATTCTAGTAGCTCAAGTAGTAGTGTATCTGATGAAAAAATAGATTCAGAAGTTGATACGACAAATGCAACAAGTTCAGAATCAGCGTCGTCTACACTATCTAGTGAAAAACTAGATAGTCAAAAAGACGAAAAGAAACAAGTAGAACAGGCTAAAAAACAAAGTAGCACAACACGTACGTTATTTGATGATTATAAAAATGCAGAGATTGTAGGGATGTTTCTGGGTGGAAGTAAAAAAACGATTAGCATTGACGATGTACTTAGCAAAGAATCAACAATAATGCCTGCAGATGCAGCGTTAGCTGACCTATTTTATAGTCAGGATGATGCGGGTAATGGAAATAGCGTTGATGGCTCAGGAACACCAGAAGGATCACCTGGGTACTATCCTGCCGTATCTTTAGATAACTACGTATTCAATGTGCAAGTAACCAAACCAGATAGTACGGCAACAATTTACGCACCTTTTCATCCAACATCGTATGATCCAATAGAAACACTCATGCAAGCACCAGTTACAATTAAAAATTCTGATCTAGCAATTGGGGAAAATAAAGTTGAGCTTACAGCTACAAGAGTAATAGGTGGGGGAACTAGTTTTCCAACTAAGGGAACTATCATTGTAACCATACCAAATCCTAAGATTAAAGTAGATGCAATTGCAGGCGATAAATTAGACAGTACGACTAATACGGATATCCCAGTAGTTGATGTCGCAAGTACTGAGTACCCAGTGAGCTACACGGTGAATAGTGATCATGCAACGACCTTAACAACTCAAATTACAGATTCTTATGGTGATGTAGCACACACCAGTCAATATAAGGAGGAGTACGATAATAGTAAAACGCTAGGTAAAGATCATACTAATACGATTAAGATGACCGACTTGACGGTTAAACAACATACAATAACCGTCACAACAACGGATGATCAAGGTAATGCGACTGTTAAAAAATTCATCCTTAATGTTAAAAAACCAACTAAAACGTTAAAAATTAATAGCATTAATAATTTAAATTATGGAGATAAAATTAAAATACCAAATGAAAAAACCAATTTAACACCATTAATTGGTCTTAATGTGGACCTTTCAGCTGTGGATGCCGGTAACTGGGTGTTGACTGTAAAATCAACAGGATTAACTGATGATCCAGATGCTTTGGTCTTTAAAAGTGATGCCAATGCTACAGAGCAAATCATTAATGATGCTGGCATAACCGTTTTATCAGGTAATGGTGTAAATGATACAGGAAAGGAGTTTAACGATGATGGAACCGGTATTTTGTTAAAGGCAGATCCATCAAAGCTTAGAGCAACTGCCTATAAAGCAGACTTGAATTGGACATTATCAAGTGTCCCAGTAAAATAACGTCAAAAAATGACACCTAACACGTAAATGTTGGTCGTTTTAAATGAAATAATTTTGGTATTATAATTTTATAGAAAAGAATAACTAAATAAGAATTAAGTAATTATGACTGTCAAAAGAAAACACTTAACCATGAAATATTGACCGTTTTTAGGTCAAATATCGACTATAGTGAGTGTATACGAAAAATGGGGGAAACAATGATGAAAAAAACTTTATTAACAACAGTAATGATTAGTGGTGTGGTATTAGGTTTCGGAACAATAAGTAAGGTATCTGCAGCAGATACTGCTACATCAAAAGATACAACGGCAAGTGCCACGTTTACAGCTGGCGGAATAGATCCAACAGATCCTAATAGTGCATCATTGTCAATTACAAATGTCACAAGTAAAGTTGATTTTGGTAAAGAAGCAATTTCTGCAGCGAATACTACATTAAATTCAAATAGTGGTATTAATGTAAGTGTTAGTGATCTTCGTGGAACATTTGTTGGTTGGAGCGTTAAGGTTAGTGGTACACCATTTATGAGTGTTGTAGATACTGTTGCTGATCCTACAGCTAAATCTGTAGAACTAGAAGGTGCTACATTGTCACTCCCTGATGGTACTGCATCGAATAATATTGGTGACGTACCTGAGGTAACAGCAACAGCTACAGGCAACGTCTTAGATGGTGGTGCAACAATTAGTGCACCTGTTGACAAAGGTGCAGGGGAAACTACAACAAGTTATGCACAAAAGGGTATTAACTTAGGGGTTGTTGGTGGTACAGCACATGCTGCTGCATACTCAACAACATTAACTTGGACATTGACTGACGCTCCTGCTTAATTAGGTTAGAGTCGGGTGAAATATTAAAAAAATTTGGGGGAAATATATTATGAAAAAAAGTTTAACAAGTTCATTATTAGCAACAACAATTTTAGGTGCAGGTTTAGCAGTATCAAGTAACGTAAATGCTGCAGATACTGTCTTACCAGATAGTGCAACAACTGACGGTTCAGTAACATTTACACCAGGTACAGATCCAACAGACCCAGTTGACCCAACAGACCCAGTTGACCCAACAGATCCTGGTGATGGTGGTGGCGGTGAAACAGGACATGCTGGTCCTTTAGCAATTGTATATGCAACAAAGGCTGTAACATTTGGGATTCCAAAAGATGATGGAACTGGTTCTGTTAGCACTACTGTACCTGTTTCAGCAAGTAAACAAGACCTTAAAGGTAGTAACTTTATTTCTCTTCAAGTTGCCGATACTCGAGGAACAGATGCTGGTTGGACATTATCAGTTAAAGCAGATCAATTCAAAAGTACAAAGTCTGGCGAATTAGCTGGAGCTGTCTTAGCTTTAGGTAAAGGTGATAATACCTTAATTGGTACCGGTGCTACACCAACACCTGCATCAGCTGCTGCAGTTGCAGCGGTTACTGATGGTGGAACTGTCTTATCAGCTAAAACAGGCGAAGGTGCTGGTTTAAATGCAGATAAGATTCGTGCAGACAACATGACTTTGACAATTCCTGCAGGTTCAGCTAAAGCTGATACTTATGCAACAACGTTAAACTGGAGTCTTTCAGACGTACCAGCTGTTTAAATTAAATAACAAATTCGGGGGAAATAAATTATGAAAAACGTATTAACAAGTGCATTATTATCAGCAACAATCTTAGGTGCAGGCTTAGCAGTATCAGGTAGCGTAAACGCTGCTGATATGACACCTGCAACAACAACAACTGGTGTTCAATTTAAAGCTGGCGATGAAGGACAAGTTATCCCTCCAGTTGACCCAACAGATCCAACAAAACCAACAGAACCTGGGGATAACGGTAATACTGGTAACAGTGGTAATCTTGCTATTATCTATGCTACTAAAGCAATTAGTTTTGGTACTGAAAATGAAATTACGGCAAATACGGTTAACTTAACGTCTGATACAGATGTTGCAGTTGAAGTTGGTGATGTTCGTGGAACAAATGCTGGTTGGACTTTATCAGTAAGTTCTAAGCAATTAGCTAACGCTGATGAATCAGAAAAACTTGGCGGCGCTGCAATTAGTTTAGGCGCAGGTGCTGTTTCAGTTGGTAATGGTTCTACAGCTAACCATGCAGTGTCATCAGCAATTGCTGATACAACAACTTCTGGGGTTGTTCTTGGTGCTACAGCAGACGCTGGTGCAGGTATTAACGTTGATAACATTAAAAAAGAAAATGTTAAATTAACAATTCCAGCTGGCGTTGCTAAAGCAGATATCGCGTATGCTTCAACGTTAACATGGACTTTATCAGATACACCAGCTGTTTAATTATTTACAATAAAAAAGATAGAATTATGGGGGATTAGATTATGAAAAAAGGTTTAACAAGTGCATTATTAGCAGCAACAATTTTAGGTGCAGGTTTAGCAGTTTCAAGTCATGTAAATGCAGCAACACTTGCTCAAGGTGCATCAACTGATGCTAGTGTTTCGTTTAAGGCTGGCGATGAAGGACAAGTAATCCCTCCAGTTAACCCAACAAACCCAACAGACCCAACAGATCCTGGTGATGGTGGTGGAACTGGTAATAGTGGTAACCTTGCTATTGTCTACGCTACAAAAACAGTAGACTTTGGTTCAGATATTGAAATTCCTACAAAAGCATTGACTGTTAAATCAGCAAAAGATCTTGCTATTGAAGTTGGGGATGTTCGTGGAACAAATGCTGGTTGGGCACTTTCTGTTCAAGCTGACCAATTTAAGAGTGGTAGTGATGAATTAACTGGTGCTGTTCTTTCAACAGGCAAAGGTAAAGTAGTTGTTGCTGAAGCAACAACTGGAACAACTACAGCTGTTTCAAATGCTGTTACAGATTTAACAACAGCTGGCGTTGCTTTAAATGCTGTTAAAGATACTGGTAGTGGTGTTACTGTTGATACACTTGCAGCTGGAGACATTTCATTAACTGTCCCTGCTGGTGTTGCTAAAGCAGAAGCTTACTCAACAAAAATGAACTGGACACTTTCTGACGTACCTGCTTAAATAAGTTGTTTAAAAAGCATTATATGGTGGCAATCACTATATAATGCTTTTTAACAAGAATCTTTAAAGTATTCCTTGGGGGAGGTTAGTCTCATGAAGAAAAAGATTATGATTATAGCAATGTTACTTTTGGGAGTTGTCATGCTGAATACTAATCAAATGGTTAGTGCGGCAACAACCGAAGCCGGTTCTACGAATGTGACTATCGGTTTTAAAGAGAATACCAAAGTGACACAACCAACTAGTGTACCTGAAAGAAAAACGACTGTTAATCCTGAAAAAGACATAAAAGGCTCAGTATCATCTGTAGGTGGTATTTTACCACAGACAAATGAAGAAAAATCTGTGATGGTTGTCTTAGTAGGATTCGTTCTAATATTAGGAGCACTACTATTATTCTTTATTAAAAAGGATAAAAAAGAAAATAAAGGTTAAAGAAAAGATAAATCAGAATAATCTGATTTATCTTTTTTATTATCTTCTAACTAAAAAAGGTCTTAAGTATTTGTGAATAAATATGTTAAAATTTATAAATAGCGTTTTAAGTAAACATTTAGGAGTGAATTATTTTGGATAATCAAGTTGTTGAAGGACAAACCATTTCATTTGATGATATTAGATATGGATTAACTTACCATAATTGTACGATTGAGGCTTCTTTTGAGACAGTACGAGTTGATTCAGTCACTTTTGATCATTGTACCTTTGAACAAACTGACTTTGTGCGTAGCGAATGGTTAGATACTGTAATTGATCATTGTGAGTTTTTGAACGCAGAATTTAATGAAAGTTATTTTTTTAGAACTGAAATTAAAAGCTGTCGGATGATGGGGTGTGACTTTTCTAATCGTACTGTTTTTAAAGAAACGACATTTAGAGATTGTCAGTTAAGCTATTCTAATTTTAGTGTCGCTAATTTCCAAGAAGTTGAATTTAGACGTTGTGATTTAAAAGAAACCAGTTTTCAAGCGGTTGAAATCAAGAAGAAATTAACATTCCCTGAAAGTAATATTGAAGGTTGCGATTTTATTGAGACCAACATGAAGTCTGTGGATTTCTCTGAGAGTGAATTTGAAACAGTTATACTGGATCCTAAGCTGGTTCGTGGATTAACGATTAATGCTTACCAGGCAACAATTTTAGTTGCTTTATTAGGTATTAAATTGAAGTGAGCTTACAATATTGTAAGCTTACTTTTTTATTTAATGATACATTATAGCTGACGAATACTGGTATACCAATTGGCATACAGGATTAAATAACTATTACCTGAAAAGGACCCTAAAACCATCAAATAATGAGCGTTTATAAGAAATTTATGGATAATATTAATTCTATTTAAGCGTATACTATAAGTAATAAAGATAGAGAATGGGGTGCGGGTTATGGGGATTAATCATAAAAAAATAAATTTATTAGTGTTTGTTTTAGCGGCGACTTTCTTAGCTACTTTTTCAAGTGTGTCGGCAGAAACAGATTATAATTATGCAATACAGACCGCGCCAAGTGGGATCACTTTGAATGGTATATTTCAACGCGGAACTGGGGCTGGTGTATCTGAAGTTAGTAAAACAGTTAATTTAACGTCTGGAAATGTCATAACAACGGATGCAAATGCTGCTACAAAATCGGTCGTAACAATTACTGATAATAAAGATCAAAAGGCAGCTGTTTGGTCAACTGATGGTAATACATTCGATTTGAACAAAGATTCAACAGCGTCAATGTGGGTATATCTTGGTAATGGAGGCGCTGCAGCCGGAGATGGTATGGCATTAGTATTACAAAATGATGCTAAAGGAAATGCAGCTATTTCAACTGGTAGTGGTGAAACATTAGGTGTTTGGGCTAATGATATACTACCTGAGGGTATTTTTGGAACAACATCAGGTTATAGTGATGTTTCGAAACTAGTTAAAACAGGGATACAAAACAGTTGGGCGTTAGAGTTCGATACCTTTAATAATGGGGGTCAAACTTCCGGGAATAGCTTTGATTATACTGCTGTCACAGGTAATCACATAGCTAGTGGTTATCCTGCAGATACTAATAGTTATACACGGGATAGTAAAGACTCGG
The DNA here is from genome assembly GCF_056782215.1 of Dellaglioa sp. CoH-55-MRSF-6. Next base: position 34,577 of record NZ_JBXAYJ010000005.1, on the reverse strand, counting down.
GTTTTTTTCCAATACACACCGCCTATTTTTACTATCAAAATCACCTTGGGTTAATTGATTACGGAGCAAATCTATCTAACGCGTTATGGCATCATTTGACGTTGAAATATTCTGCTGGAACGAGTACAACAGGCTCTATGACTTACACAATTGATGATAAAAATCCAAAAACAAATGTTATGACAACAGGTAAGAGCGCGACTGTGTCAATTGATAAGGCTAAATTCAATTCGAATGGCGCAGTTCGTTGGGGATTTACTGGATCAACGGGTGGTAGTTATGAAACTAACTTGATAATGTTTGAAAAAGTTCCAGGTTTAGTTGATGCAACTGCAACTCAGACAGTAACAGATACAACTCAAAAAAATAAAGATGTTACTAATGATGGTCTAGTACACTCTGGAGATTCATTAGATTTTGTAACAAATTTAAAATATTTAGGTGGTAAACAAGATTGGAAAACAATTAGTGCTGGCTTGAAGGTTCCCAATAATGTGACGTTAAAAACGGGAACAATTACTTATTCAGGGGCAGCAACGGACTCAGAAACCATTGATTTAACAAAGATGTCAAATGGGGCAATTGTTAAGGTCCTTAAGAATGATTTATCAACAGCTAAGTATTCAAGTGCAAAAGTAACACTTACAGGAACTGCTGACAAAGTTGCAGCCGATACAGTTGTTAATAGTCCAGTAAGTGAATTTTCTGGATCTAATGCGGTTATCCAATCAAATGCAGCCAAATTCACAATTGGAGGCACACGAACATTAACGATATCAGGAATTAATGACATCAAGGTTAATCAAAATGAAGCAGCAACTATTGCCGGAACAGTAGTTTCAAGTCTTGGGGGAACTTTCCCAGCAGGAACGACAACTGCAGCAATTAAAGTCAATGGTAGTTACTCAGTATCAGCTAACGTCGGAACAGACGGTAAATTTAGTGTTAGCGTTCCAAGTAGTCAATTAAAGGTTGGTAAAAACCCATATACTGTGATGGCAACTGATCAATATGGGAACCAAACAACGTCATATACGGCTGATATTATTGTGAACTCTAATAAACCAACGTTTACTTTAGATGATAGTGGTACAACAGTGAATGCGCCTTATTCTTTGAGTTACCATGAGTCTGATGATAGTGCAACCATTAAAACGTACTATCAAGAAGGGTCAAATGCACCTGTTTTAATGGAAACATATGATAACGTAAAAGCTGGTCAGGACCATTCTGGAACTTACAAATTACCAGATAACTTAGCAATTGGTAGTCATGTTTTAACTGTTTATGCTGTCGATACAGACGGTAATAAATCTGACGTGAAAACTATTACTGTCGTTGTTTCAGGTAAAATGGGACTAACAACTAACGGTAGTTTAAATTTTGGGACAACTAAAATTCCAGGAAAAACGACAATATTACCTCGTCAAACTGATTTTTCTGTAGCATTAGAAACATCATTACCTGGGACTTGGCAGTTGTCAGTTTCAGCAAGTGATCTTACTTCAGATAGTAATACAATTAAAGATGCGATTGTGTATCGAGCAACAGCCGGAGATAAGGCTCAAGTTTTAGGTTCGGCAAGTCTTGAAATTTTGTCAGGAACATCAACGACAAAAACGACAACCGTACCATGGGACAAAGATGCGGGTGTTTTGGTTAAAGCAGATCCAAGTGAAATCCATCGCGGTTCATATACAGCCCAGGTAAAATGGGTATTAAGTAACACACCACCTGCATAAAAAATAAAGGAGAGACACTAAACTTTTTAGTGTCTCTCCTTTATTTTTAAATTTCTTTCGTTAAAGCAATGATTTTATTCACGGTATCATCTAAAAATTGAATTGTTTGATTGAGAGGTTCATCCGTAGTGATATCAACGCCTGCAACTTTAGCTGCTTCAATTGGGGCTAATTCGCCACCTAATTTTAAGAAGGCAAGCCAAGCTTCTGTCGTATTTTCTGGATCTTTCAATAAGTTCAAGTGTGCTTGTGTTGAAATGGCAAGACCTGCTGAATATGTGTATGAATAGAGGCCCATGTAATAGTGTGATTGGCGCATCCAAGTTAGTTCAGCACCGTCATTTATTTCAACATCTGGTCCCCAGAATGCTTCAAGGACATGACGTTTAATTTCACTTAATTGATCACCATCAAATCCTTGTCCAGCGTCAATGAGTTGATAAACTTCACGTTGGTAAGCTGCTTCAAGTAAATGGGTCACAAAGTTATGGAAATAAGTATTCGTTAACATTTTTGAATAAGCAAAACGTTTTAAGCGAGGTTCACTTGATTGATTTTCAATTGAACTTGTTAGTAATAGTTCATTGAATGTAGAAGGCGCTTCAACCAAATAAGTAGAAGGTTCACTACCCAAAATTGATTGGTTATCCTGTGTTAAAATGGCTTGCCCTGCATGACCGAGCTCATGAATTAAAGTATAGACATCGGCTAATTCGTTCGTCCATGACATTAAAATATAAGGATGTTTGCCATAAGGAGTTGTTTCAAAGCCACCCGTTTCCTTACCAATATTTTGTGGAAAATCAACCCAACGTTCTGGGAATGAACGAGCAACCATGGCTTGATAGTCAGATCCAAGTGGCGCAACTGCATCGTTGACATATTTCTTAGCTTCTTCAATTGAAACTTCTGGTGCGAAATCAGGATCTAAATCGATTTGTAAATCAGCAAAGGTCATTTTATCTAAACCGCGAACTTCTTTGACATGTGCAGCGTATTTTTGCATAACAGGTGCTAATTTAGTCATGATTGTATCAATTTGACGATTGAATAATGAACGGTCAACTTCTTGTTCTGCTAATAAGTAATCAAAAACTGAATGATAGCCACGTAAAGTAGCAATTCTTTTCTCCATAGATACTTGATTATAATAGTTAGCCGCAATTGTATGCTTATAATGATTTAATGTTGTTGAGAAGCTTTTAAATGCTGCATGACGAATAGCTGCGTCTGGATTGTATTGGTACGTATTTTCATATAAAACAAATGACATTGGATATGTCACACCATTTACTTCAAAATCAGAAAAGTCCATATCAGCTGCTCGAGTTTGACCGTAAACTGATTCTGGTGCAGAAAAATTAGGTTGGAAGGTCGCAAGGACTTGTTCAACCTCAGGACTTAACTGGAATTCTTTTTGTTTCTTTAATTGACGAATATAAGCTTTTAATTTTGGATTTGTTGCAACAACGTCGTCCAATAATTTAACTGGATTTTCTAGTAATTCAATATCAAAGAAAACCAGTTTTGTCGTAATTTCGGCAGAAAGTGCTTCAAAATCGCGCATTAACTGATTGGCTGTTGCATCAGTAATATCAACTGCTTGCTGTAAAAATGCATAATGTTCAATATGTGATAAGCGAGTGTAAATATCTTCCAAGTCATTGAAGGCGGTACTAATTGGAGCTAGTTCTCCTAAATGGCTATGGTAAGTAGAAACAAAGGTTTGAACGAGGTCACGAACTAAATCGATATCCGTCTGGAATGCAAGATCATTTGGATAAATGGCTGTTAAATCCCATGTTAGTGCTTCAGGTACTTCATTTCTATTAACTAGTTGGTGAGTTTTTGTCATAATCGTAACCTCCTAATGTTTGTATGGTTAGTATTGTATCATTATATAGAATTAAATGAGTAAAAAAGGATTATAATATAATTTTTTGATAATCTTCGATTAGTACAAGTCAAATTAGTGGTTTAATGCATGGTTATTTGAGATTATGAATTAAATAAAAGGAGGTAGAATAAATGAAAAAAATAATTGTATTAATTATCGCTATTCTATTAGTTGGCGGCGGGTACTTATACTATAGGACTAATTACTCAACTCAGGATTACTACACACAGATAACAGAAACAGGTAAAAAAGTGGTTAAAAAGGATCAAAATGGAAAAACGTATGCCGATTATAGCTATAATCAAATGGCTTATAATACTAAAAATGAAGCTAAGAAATTAACGTTTAATGGGAATAAAGAAAGACCGTTACGTCAAGGCGCCTATTTAAAATTAGCCTATAATGAAAAAAAAGGTGTTATTTCATGGGAAGAAGTTTCAAAAAAAGATCTACCTGTAAAATTAAAATAGAACCCAAAAAAAAAGACTGTAATGAAGAGGATAGTTATCTTCATTACAGTCTTTTGTTATTTAAAAATAACTATCTCTTAGGAATAGCTATTTTATTCGTGAGGGCATTATTTTGAGTATTTCTCGATTAAATCATCTAAGACAAGTAAGTCTTCTGCTTCGTAACGTTTACGGTAAGCAGCGATTTCTTCAGCTGAGAAATGTTTTGGATCGACAGCTAAATCTTCAACAGGGATGGCACGGTCGTCAGTGATTTTAACATCAATAACAACAGGACCTTCTGCTTTTATAGCTGTTTCAAATGCGGCAACTAATTCGTCATGTGTAGAAACTGAGATACCAAGCGTACCCATAGCGCTTCCGACTTGTGCCCAATCTGCGTCATTGAAATCAATACCATAGAATGGTTGACCTTCATCTTCTTGTTCATCTTGAATGAAACCAAAATGTTGGTTAGAGAAGACAATATTAATGACATGTTGTTTGTATTTTACTTGTGTTAATAAATCTTGAACAATCATAGCAAATGCGCCATCACCGACAAGGTTAAAGACTTGACGGTCAGGGAAGGCTGATTTAGCAGCAATTGCTGCACCCATACCATAACCCATTGTTGCAAATAAGGCAGATGTTGTGAATTTTTGTTTAGGATTCATATCTAAGTAACGTAAGCTATTCATTGTAACATTACCAACATCAACTGCGAAAATGTCATCGCCTGTGGCATGTTTGTTGATTTCTTTAAAGACAGAAGCAGGTTGAAGTGGTGTTGTTGTCTTGTCCTCAAATTTCTTGAGGTAAGTACGCCAGTTAGCCATATCTTCAATAGTTGCATCGAAGAATGGACGACTTTCAACAGGAGCACCAGCTAATTCAACAAAGCGAGCTAATGTTTTCTTAGCATCACTGAGTAAAGCGACATCAACTGCATGACGTTTACCAATTTTTGATGCATCAATATCGATTTGGATAAATTTCATATCGGGTTTTAAGACTTTTTTAGTTTGTGAGAAAGGTAAATCAGCTCCTACAAAGACAACTAAGTCAGCGGCAGCAATTGCTTCATCAGCAGGTTTTGTTGCAACTCGGTAAGTTGACCCTAAGTTAGCACGATAACTATCAGGAACAGTTCCTTTATTGATAGCTGTAATAATTACAGGCATTTTAAAATGTTCAGAGAAAGCAATTACTTCATCAGTAGCACCTTTTGTACCAATACCAGCGAATAAAACAGGTTGTTTAGCTTCTTTAATAAGTGCTAAAGCCTCTTTAATTTTTGAATCATTTGGTTCAGGTAAAATAGGTGTTGTGTAATTGTGACCTGAAGCGTAATAACTGTCAGCGTCGATATCCATCCAACCAAAGTCATTTGGAATTGTAACAACTGCTACACCTTTGTATTGGTAAGCTGTTCTGATAGCTTGATCAATTACACGAGGTAAGCTTTCTGGAGTCATAACTGTTCTATTATAGACAGAAACGTCAGCAAACATTGGATTTTCGTTCATTTCTTGGAATGAATCCATGTTCATTGCAGATGAAGCAACCTGACCGATTAAAGCAAGAACAGGAACATGGTCTTGTTGTGCGTCATATAAACCATTGAATAAATGTGTTGCCCCAGGACCTGCTGAACCAAAGACAACCCCAACTTTACCAGTTAGTTTTGCTTCAGCGGCAGCAGCAAGTGCCCCAACTTCTTCATGACGTACTTGAACGTAATTAATGTTTTCTTTTTCTGATTCAAGAGCACGCATTGTTGTATTGAATGATCCACCGGGTAACCCATAGACATTTTCAACTTTCCAATCCTGTAATACCTTTAACATTGCAATTGATGCTTTAATTTTTTCTGACATAATATAAATCCCCACTTTCATTTAAATAACAAAGTATCTTGTACCATCTATTATTACACTTTATGGTACCGTTTACAAATGAAATGTATGAATAAAATAAATTTTTTTTACGGACCTATTTTCTATATGAAATTTAATCAATATAAATAAAAAAGCATCATCAGAAGTTGCCTTCTTGATGATGCGAGTAGTGTATAGGTCATTATTTTCGAGTTGTGTTAATTGTTGAATTTGTTAATAAAGTATTGCCCGTTTCTGCTTTAACTAAATCTAAGGCAGATCTAAGTTTATCGGTAATACGTTGCTTCTCTGGTGTATCAGCGACTTCAAAAGCTTCACCGTTAATCATGGTTCCAGTTCCTTGTAGGTGATCAGATTTTGAATGGTGCGTGGCAACACGATAGCTAGTTCCTAGAGTCACTAAATCATCAAATGATAAATCTGTTTTCAATTGAGAAGACATCGTGTCTAAGAATTTTTGATTTAATAAGTTTTGTAAGTTTGTACTCTGTAAGGCAACAGACATGATAATCTGGCGTTGACGTTTTTGACGGCCATAATCACCAAGTGGATCCTCATGACGCATTCGGGCATAAGATAATGCATCTGCACCATTAACATGAGTTTTAACACCTTTTTTAAAGTGTGCACCTTGATAGGTGAACGATAGTGGTGGTGTGACATCAACGCCACCAACCGCATTAACTAATGTTTCGAGTCCGCCCATATTAATGGTTGCATAGAAATCAATAGGGACGTTCAAATATTTCTCGACTGTTTTAACAGCAGAAGCAGGACCACCATAAGCATAGGCAGAATTTAATTTACTTGGGAATTCTGATTCATAACCAGAAACCGCAACTTCTGCATCTCGGGGTAAACTGACTAACGTCATTGATTCCGTTTTAGGATTTAAAGTTGCGACAATTAAGGTATCTGTTCGACCGCCAACTTTTGCACGGCCTAACGCACCATCATCGGTTCCTAAAAGGAGAATTGAAATTGGATAGCCTGATTTTAAGACTGAAGAAACGTTTCTAGCTTTAGCGACTTTTGTCGGCGTATAAATTGAATCAGCTGCTTTTTTTGCGTTTGCGTAAGCTCTGTATGCATAAATACCGCCACCGACCAAAAGTAAGAGCAATAAAAGAAGAATTAAACGACGACGTTTTTTATTTGGTTTTTTCTTACCATTTTTTGGCAACGATGAGTGACGATTTTTACTTGGATTAGAAGTGGAATCTGCAATTGATTCCTGCTGATATAGTTCTCTACGAGTAGGCATAAATATAAAATTCCCTCCAATTAGTAATGACTAAATTATTTCTTATCAGTTCATTGTTCTTCAATTGCGTCTACCTGAGTCGTCGTATGTTTAACATTAAACCAATCAATGTAGTTACGTTTAAACTCAATAATCTTAAATTCAAAAGCATCAAACTTGATGACATCATTTAATTTAACTTTATGATTTTCGAGAATGAAACCTGCTAATGTAACACTTTCAGATGCTTTCATCGCTTTATTTTTAAATTTAAAGAAGCGTTCGAAATCATATAAAGTCGTTTTACCACTAATATTATATGAACCATCATCATTTTTGATAATGTATTCACTTGAAACGTCATCAATTTCATCTTTAACCGTTCCAAATAATTCTTCATAAATATCTTTATCCGTTACAATACCACTTGTACCACCATATTCATCAAGGACAACAACGATAGGTGTTTGTTTACTAATCATTTGGCTTAATAATGTTCTAATAGGTGTTGTTTCTGGTACTGTAATAATTGTTCTAAGTAGTTTACTAATTAAGACAGTATCATCAATCTCAGCTTGTCTAACTAAATCGTAGATATAGACGTAACCAAGAATTTTATCTTTATCATTGTTAGCAACTACTGGAAAACGGCTATAACCCTGATGTAAATAATCTTTAACGACATCGTGCACAGTATCTGTAATATCTACGACATAAAGACTTGTTCGATCGACCATAATATCTTTAGCAATTTTGTCATTTAAATCAAAGGCACGTTGCATATAGACATAATCATCTCTATCTAATTCACCACCTGAAACGGCATTTTGAGATAAAGATAAAATTTCTTTTTGAGTAAAAACTTCACTATTTTCATCAGTTGGCGTAATACCAATCATTTTAGCAACACGTGTTGCTGAGTTATTTAATAACCAAACTAATGGGTAAAAGGCAAGATGAAAGTAGCGTAATGGTGTTATAACAACCATTAAAACTTGAACGGGCATATCGATACTTAAGTTTTTAGGCACAATTTCTGTGTAAACCACTTCAACGTAAGTAAGGATTAAAACCCCGATAATTGCGCCAATGATATTTAACCCTGATTCAGAAGCAAAATGGAATAGTTTAAGCACATCTACAAGTAAAAATTCAATGGTTTTTTCACCAACCCAACCCAGAATAATACCAGCAACACTGACACCAACCTGTGTTGTTGAAAGGTATTCATTCAAATGGTTAAGCATTTTTAATGCTCTTTCTTGTTTTTTTCGATTTCCAATACCTGCTTCGATATCAGCTTCGATGGCACTTGGACGTGCTTGGACAAGTGCAAATTCTGCGGCAACGAAGAATGCTGCTGCAAATAATGTCACAAAGATAACAATCAAATTGATGATAACTGTACCGCTAGACAATTTTTGTGTCCCCCATAATTAAGTTATATTTTTAAGTTCGTATCTGTCTATTTTACCATTAAACATAAGGATTGTCGTTTAGTCTGAAGGAACAATTCAGATAATCTTAAACTTTTTACTTAGAGCATAGTAATTTAAGTGTAAATTCATTATAATAGAACTATAAAGAAAAAATACAGATTAATAACGGAGGCTATCATGTCGGGTCAATTCGCAAAAGGTCAATTAAAATTATTTGCACTTAATTCTAACGTTGAATTAGCGGAGAAGGTGGCTAAGGTTTTAAATACTAGTCTTTCTACAGCATCCGTGAAACATTTCAGTGATGGCGAAATTCAAATCAACATTGATGAAAGTATTCGTGGCGCAGATGTTTATGTTATCCAATCAATCTCAAATCCAGTAAATGAAAATTTACTGGAACTTTTGATTATGGTTGATGCGTTACGTCGTGCAAGTGCGGGTACAATTAACGTTGTAATGCCTTATTATGGTTATGCACGTTCAGATCGTAAAGCACGTTCACGTGAACCTATTACAGCTAAGTTAGTTGCAAACTTTATTCAATTAGCCGGTGTTTCTCGTGTAATTACACTTGATTTACATGCCGCTCAATTACAAGGATTCTTTAACATTCCAGTTGATCATTTAGTTTCTTTAGAAATCCAAGCTAAATACTTCATTGAAAATGGGATTACAGATGATGTTGTTGTGATTTCACCTGATCATAATAGTGTTAAAGGTGCTCGTAATATGGCTGAAAAGCTCAAAGCACAAATTGCTATTGTTGATAAACGTGGATCTGATTTTGCTGATAATATTGCAGCAACATCAATTATTGGCGATGTAAAAGGGCGTCGTTGTATCATTATTGATGATATGATTGATACAGGGACAATGATGACTGATGCAGCGCGTGCACTTAAAGCTGCTGGTGCAACAGATATTTATGCTTGTGCAACACATGCTGTGATGTCAAAAGGTGCGATTGAAGCTTTATCTGATGACAATATTAAACAAGTGATTGTAACAGATAGTATCGTTGTTCCAGAAGCTGACAAGCTCGATAAACTTGTGCGCTTATCAGTTGCCGACTTGTTTGGCCAAGCAATTGATTTAATTCATAAGAATCGCTCAGTTGATAAACTATTTACAGAAAAAGATTAAATTAAAATGAACCGCTGGTTAAATCACCTTTGTGATTTGTCCAGCGGTTTTTATGTGTTCTTAAAAAAATATAACAGCTAAATATGGTATATTATTAGGTAATGATAACGAGTTAGCGGTATGAAAAGGGGAGTTAAAATGAGTTTAAAATTTGTCCTAGGAAAAGCTAGTAAAGACCATCAAGCAAGCCTTGTTGCACAATTAAAAGCAGCGCAAACGACTGATTCAACGGCATCTTTTTTTTATCTTGTTCCCAATCATATTAAGTTCGAAGCAGAAGTTAGTATCCTTGAAGCATTAGGTAAAGACAAACTTGTCGAACAAAATATTTTTGCACAATCGAACGTCCAAGTCTTTTCGTTTACTCGATTAGCTTGGTTCTTTTTGAAGAATACACCCTATTATCAGATTCCTCGTTTATCTCAGTCTGGATTAAATATGTTAGTTTATCAATTAATTTCGGAACATGAAGATGAATTAACAATATTTCGTGGTGAAAGGACCCAAACTGGGTTTATTTCACAACTAGTCAGCCAACTGAAAGAATTAAAAGTTGGTTGTGTGACAGTTGATGATTTAACTCGGATTGCTGAATCTTTCCCAACGACTGGGGACTTAGGTGCTAAATTAGATGATTTACAAATTATCTATCGCGCATTTGATGCTGCGATGGCTGACCGATATATTGAAAATAATGATTTATTAGCAGAGTTGAGTCGTTATTTAACAGATGACGTTTTGAAGACGAGTTATTTTTATATTGACCATTTTTCTCAATTTACAGCACAAGAGCAGGAGCTCGTGAACGCACTGATTAAGGGTGCGAAACAGATTACAATTGGCTTAGTCTTAGATAAAGGCAATGCACATGAAGTTGCTGAAAAATCTGACTTATTTTATAAATCAAGCCGGATGTATGTTAATTTGATTGAAAAAGCACATCAAGCTCAGATTCCAGTGCTAACGGATAGTTATGCTGAAACCAAAGTTAACCAGAATCCCGACTTATCTCGTCTGGAAGATTTTTGGATTGACTCTAGACGGTTAGTTAAAACAAAATCAGAAAGGTTAGAAAATTCAGATTCTATTCAACTTTTTGAAGCCGATAGTCGGTATATTGAAATTCGACAAGTGGCGACAAAAATTCGCCAGTTAGTTGCAACTAAGGAGTATCGTTATCGAGATTTTATGATTTTAACGCGGCATTTAGATAGCTACGAAACGGTTATTCCACCGGTTTTTAAAGAATTTAAAATACCTTATTTTAACGATTTACAACACGCAATGGCTGACCATCCCTTAGTCGAGTTACTGGCAGCGTTATTTGAGGTGAAAGAAAAGCATTATCAATATGGCGCAATGATGCGCTTATTAAAAACTGAATTATTAATACCACAAATAGAAAATCATGCTATGCCAATTGAACAGTACCGTAGTGCTGTTGATTTAACAGAAAATATGGTTTTAAAATACGGTTTTTCTGGTTCTCAGTGGCTACGTGAAGATGATTGGACGTTCTACCGGTTTGATTTTACGGATGCAGATGAGCAACAGACGGATAAGGACCAAAGTATCACAGTACAAATTAATCAAATTAGACATTTTGTTAAAGACGTTTTACCAGGATTCTTCAATCAACTAGATCAGGCGACAACCGGTGAAGAGGGGGCAAAGCTAATTTATCAGTTTCTTGTTGAACAAGGTGTGACACAACGCTTGTTAAGTTGGCGAGACCGCTATTTAGCTGCTGGAAACATCTCACAATCAGAAGAACCAGAACAAACTTGGCAAACATTTGTTGGGATGTTAGATGAATATGTTGAAACATTGGGAACTAAAATGTTCAATACCGCTGACTTCATGGCCTTGATTCAAGCGGGATTTGAAGGGGCAAGTTACTCACAAGTGCCATCAACATTAGATCAGGTCGTTATTTCTGAATCAGGGATGGTTCAAATGAACAACCGAAAGATTACCTTTATGATTGGATCAACTGATATGGTGATGCCAGAACAAGTTAGTCAGACACAATTATTAACAGATGATGATCGGGCGAAAATGGCTAATCTATTAACTGATGATCAATACTTAGCCGATTCGGCTATTAGTCAAATGGCCGCTGAACCCTTTTTGAATTATCTCGGATTTTTAGGACCACGCGAACAATTGATTTTTTCATATCCAAGTGGCAACGATGGCGAAAAGAATTTAAATCCATCGCCTTATTTAATGATGATTAAAGAACACTTCAATTTATCAGTTCAACATTTAGCTGCTAATCCTGAATTAACAGAACAATCAGTCCTTGATTTTATCGGAACAAAACGTAGTACATTATCATCATTGGTTGTAGCTAGTCGACTTGCCAAAACAACTGCAGTATCCATGCCTAGTGCTTGGTTGTATGTGTTACGTCAACTGTCGGCTGACCCAGAAATGGGACCATTAACGAAACAATTATTAGGAAGCTTAGCGTATAAAAATATACCGGTTAAGTTGACGCCGGAAATTATAACTGATTTATATGGAACACAAATGAATACTTCAATTTCAAAACTAGAAACTTTCTATCGTAATCCATTTGAATATTTTTTACAATATGGGTTGAAATTGAAAGAACGAGACATTTTCGAGCTGTCTCCTGCAAGTACTGGTGAGTTTTTCCATATGGGGTTGGATGAGTTGATGAAAGTTGTGACTGAATCAAACCAAGTCTATGCCAATGTACCCAAAGAACAACTAGATGAATATTTGAATGTAATTTTAAAAGATATGCGCGAGTTACCTCAGTTCCAAATTCTTGGTAGTTCAAGTCGAATGGGCTATATTGCTAAACAATTAAGTCTTCTATTAAAACAAGTGACGCATGCCATGTGGCAACAAGGGCAACAAACAAAGATGAAGCCACTGAAAACAGAAGTTTTATTTGGTCATGTCGGTGCTGAGTCAGGTTTGAAAGCCCTAGCTTATAAGTTACCTGGCGGCCATTCAGTTAAAGTCCGCGGTAAAATTGATCGAATTGATTATATGAAGGTTGATTCAAAACAATATCTTGGAATCGTCGATTACAAATCAGGGATTCGAAAGTTTGATTTTAGTGATGCTTTCTATGGATTATCAATGCAAATGTTAACTTACTTGCAAGCATTGATTGAGAATGCAGAGGTAATTGCACCAAATACTGGACTGAAAACTTCGGCAGCTGGTGCAGTTTACATGCACTTACAAAATCCTAAGCTGAAAATTGAAGATGTACAGAAAAAAGGATTGGATAATACGTTGTTGAAAGCAAACCAAATGGATGGGCTATTATTGGAAGATGAGCAGTTACTGAGCCATTTAGATACTGATTTTGAAGACGAATCAACAGGGTTTTCATTAATCTATCCATTTAGAAAAACGAAAAAAGGGTTCACATCACCATCAGCTCGTTCAAAAAAATTGATTTCACAATCAGATTTAGATTTCTTGTTGGTACACAATAAACAATTAATTATTGATGCGGCAACAGATATTTTCGAAGGGATAATCGATTTAAGTCCGGCTAGATGGAACGCTAAAAAAACAGCCCTACAATATTCACCATATAAATCAATATTCCAATTTGATGCGATGTTACCCGAAAATAATTACCATGAAATAAGTAAATTAAGCTGGGAAGAAATTGAAAAACGGATTATAGACGGGGAGGCCGACAGTAATGAGTAAGTTTACATTTACACCAAATCAACAACGTGCTATCGATGAAAGTGGGACTAATATTCTTGTATCAGCCTCTGCCGGTTCCGGTAAAACACGAGTTTTAGTTGAACGCGTCATTCAAAAAATATTAACGGGAACAGCTATTGATGACTTATTAGTTGTTACGTTTACAGACGCTGCAGCTAAAGAAATGCGTCAACGGATTCAGGTGGCACTTCAAAAGGCAATCAATGAAGCAGACAATCATGAACAAAAACAACATTTAATGGATCAATTAATGCGCTTGCCAGTTGCAAATATTAGTACATTTGATGCATTTTGTCTCCAATTAATTAAACGCTACTATTATGTGATTGATTTGGATCCCGTTTTTAGAATGTTAACAGATATGACTGAGGCGGCTTTATTAAGAGAGAGTGTCTGGGAAGACGTCCGGGAAATGTTGTATGCCAAAGACGATGTCGACTTTGAGAGATTAACACAAAATTTTTCAAATGATCGAAATGATGATGGTTTATCTGAGTTGGTTTTTAGCCTATTTACATTTGCGAGTTCGAAACCAGATCCTACCGGTTGGTTGGCTAGTTTGGCAGCAACTTATGATGTTGGCGATAATTTAATCAGTAGTTCGTTTTACCAAAAGAGTATTAAGCCATTAGTTCAAGCAAATTTAACGCAAATCCAGGCCGATTTAAAAACGGCTCTAGAACTATCAATTCAATTTGGGTTAGAGAAACATCAAGCAGTGACTGAAGAAGAAAGTCAGATGTTGTTAGCTGTTGTCCAATCTGTTGAAAACGATGGTTCTTGGAATCAAATTCGCGATAATATTCGTGGGTACGAATTGAAACGTGCGCCTAGTGTGCCAGCTAAAAATTTAGAAGATGACCAAGCTGTTGCTAAGGATCAAATTAAAGAATTAAAAGCTGGAATAAAAAAACGTTTAGCTAACTTATCAGAACAATTTTTTGTTTTAAATGAAACAGAAACACTGCATATCATGACAGAATCTAAGAAATTAGTTGAAAAATTAGTCAGTGTGATTGGCTTATTTAGTGATGCCTTCACCAAAGAGAAACGTCAAAGACATATACTTGATTTTAATGATTTGGAGCATTTAGCACTGGACATTTTAGCGAGTGATTCTGAATCTTCCGAGCAAACACAAGCTGCTCTACAAGGAAAATATGAAGAAGTTCTGGTAGATGAGTATCAGGATACTAATCAACTACAAGAAGCTATTTTGACAAGGGTAACCACGACTAATCCCGGTAATATGTTTATGGTGGGGGATGTAAAGCAGTCAATATATGGTTTTAGGCTGGCTGATCCTAGTTTGTTTTTAAGTAAATACCAAGCTTATAAAGAAACTGACAGTAATGGAAATCGAATTATCTTAGCTGAAAATTTTCGTTCTGTGAAGAATGTAACAGATGTGACTAACTTAATTTTTACCCAGATTATGGATGAAACCGTTGGACAAATGGCTTATGATAATGATGCTAAATTGGTTTTTGGGGCAAACTACTACCCAGATATTGAGCAAAAAGCAGAAGTGCTGATTTACGAATCTGATGAACCTGAATCTGCAGAAAGACCGGATGATGATAGTGAAGCAACGAATGATCAGTTTGAAATTGATGGTAAATCGGAAGGCCAAATTGCTTTAATTGGTCAACGGATTCAAGCGTTAATCGTAGATGAAACAGAGATTTTTGACCGTGATAAATCAGAAAAACGTCCCGTTGAATACCGAGATATTGCATTACTAGTCCCAACTCGTAAAAATAATTTGGTGATTATTGACCAATTTAAAAAAATGGGTATTCCAGTCGTTGTGAATGATGCGGAGAGCTATTTCCAAACAACTGAAATCAGAATTATGATGTCATTATTACGAATTATTGATAATCCCTATCAAGATATTCCATTGGTAAGTGTCCTACGGTCGCCAATTGTTGGATTAGATGAAAATCAACTGGCCTATTTACGGATTGGCAACCGAACAGATGATTACTATCAAGCGGTGTTAACTTTTTATCAAAATTTTGATACGTTTAAAGCAGGTAGCTTCGCAAAAACACTGTATAATAAAATTGAACGTTTCTTAACACAACTTTCGGGCTTTCGTGAAATCGCGCATGAAAATCAAATTGCGACCTTAATTTGGCAGATTTATCAGGATACTGGATTTCTTGATTATGTCGGGGGGATGCCAGCTGGAAGTCAGCGCCAAGCCAATTTACATGCGTTGTATAACCGAGCTCACGCTTACGAAAATAGTAGTTTTAAAGGTTTATTCCAGTTTGTGCGCTTCATTGAAAAAATGCAGGAACGCGATAAGGATTTAGCAGAAGCACCTGTACAAAATGTCGCAAATGCAGTGTCAGTCATGACAATTCATGGTAGTAAGGGACTTGAATTTCCAATGGTCTTCTTGGTTGACGCGACACACCAGTTTAATCAAATGGCGATGCGAAAACCTTATTTAATTGATGATCAGGCTGGATTAGGAATAACCTATTTAAATCCTGAAAATCGGACGATGGAAGATACGCTACAAAAAACAATTGTAAAATCAGCTGCTATTGCAAAATCAGAAGCGGAAGAAATGCGATTACTGTACGTAGCCTTAACGCGTGCGGAACAACGATTATTTATTGTGGGGGCTTACACAAATAAAAAAACGGCAATTAATCATTGGCAAAAGGCATTTCAAAGCCAACAATTAGTTTTAAATGCAACAGCTCGAAGTGGTATTAAAAATTTCATGGATTGGATTGGTATGGCGCTAGTTCGTCATCCTACTTTTGATATGTCACTATTATTGGATCCAGCAACATCATCACTACTATTAAGTGATGATGAAACGCAATTTAGCGTTAAATTTTATCAAAAAACCGACCTGAACCAGATGAGTAAAGTGAGTGAAGAAGTTTCTCAGACGGATTGGTTAGAAACAATCACGGGTGAGATGCCTGAGACGTTTGAGGATATTGATGTTAATCAAATTGATCAAGTCTTAAATTTTCAGTATCCATTCGATAATTTAACTAAAACAACTGCTTACCAAGCTGTATCGGAAGTAAAACGTCTATTCGATGATCCAGCTAATCGCGAAATGAATCAGTTGAGTATTGAAGGACAAGGCAACCGATACGTTACGAGTGAACTTGCTGTACCGAAATTTATGCAGGGAGTTGCAGCACCAATGGGAAGTGATATTGGGAGTGCAACTCATCTCATTTTACAAGAATTAGATTTAACTAGTGAGATAACTTTAGCGATAATCCAAGCTAAAATTGAGCAATTAGTGACGGCAAAAGTAGTCACTAAAGAAGTTGCTACGTTAATTAATGGACAACACATTGCCAATTTCTTTCAAACGGATTTAGGCAAAGAAATTCTAACTATAGGTAACGATGTACAACGTGAAGCGCCATTCTCAATGTTACTACCTGCCAATGAGCTATTTCAAAAGGTTGAGTCAAATAAGGAAAAAGTTTTGATCCATGGAATTATCGATGGTTATTTTGTAAAAGATAATACGTTGGTGGTATTTGATTATAAGACTGATAAAGTTTCTAAAGACAATACAATAGAAGAAATAGAAAAATTGACAGCACGTTATCGTGGCCAATTGAACTTATATGGCGAAGCACTAGAGAATATGACTGGGTTGAAAGTTGCGCATAAATATCTGTATTTGCTGTCTATTAATCAAGTTGTTGAAGTTTAATAATTCGAAGATCTCATTTCAATGAGGTCTTTTTTTAATCAATGAAAAGAATAAGAAAATATTTTAAGCAATTTCAATACCACTTTGTGTTAAAAAAATAAAATAGCATTGTATATAACAAAACTTTTTTTATAAATTGGTATAGATAAGATTTTGTTGAATGAAACAAGCTATGGAAACGTAAAAAAACCCATCATATAGGTTGATAACTAATATCTATACGATTAAATGGTATAATTGTAAGCGAATACAAATTAATATTTTTAATAGTAATTCGTAATCGTTGTGCTATACTTAACAACATAGACGTTATGGAAACGATATTATTTTTAAGTGTTTCGTAACATTTTAAAATTAAATCAGATTACCTAGGAACAAAAGCAAAATGCTTAAGTTGTTTTTGAAATAATTTTTGCGTGTTTTTATATTATAAATGTAAGCGTTTTTCCGGAGTTCTTACAGTAATCTGATAAAAATTTAGGAGGTTTTAAAATGGTTGGAATTGTAATTGCAAGTCACGGTAAATTTTCCGAAGGCATCATGCAATCCGGTTCAATGATTTTTGGTGAACAAGAAAATGTTCAAGCTGTAACTTTCATGCCAAACGAAGGACCAGACGATTTAAAAGCTCATCTTGAAGCAGCAATTGCTACTTTTGATGATCCTGAAGAAGTCTTATTCTTAGTTGATTTATGGGGTGGATCACCATTTAATCAAGCAAACGGTTTGCTTGACGCTCATAAAGATAAATGGGCAATTGTTACAGGTTTAAACTTACCAATGTTAATTGAAGCCTACGCAGCACGCTTGTCAATGGATTCTGCACAAGAAATTGCTGCAAGTATTCTAAGCGAAGCAAAAGGTGGCGTTAAGATTAAGCCAGAAGATTTAGCACCAAAAGAAGCAGCTGTTGTTGCAACAAACAAACCTACTGGTTCAATTCCTGAAGGAACTGTAATCGGTGATGGTAAAATTAAATACGTTTTAACACGTATTGATTCACGTTTATTGCATGGACAAGTTGCTACAGCATGGTCTAAATCAGTTAAGCCTGACCGTATTATCGTTGTTTCTGATAATGTTGCTAAGGATACACTTCGTAAAAACTTAATTGAACAAGCTTCACCACCTGGTATTATTGCACATGTTGTGCCAATTGCTAAGATGATTGAAGTTTCAAAAGACCCTCGTTTTGGTGGAATGAAAGCATTACTTCTTTTTGAAAGTCCACAAGATGTGTTAACAGCAATTGAAGGCGGAATGAAATTTGACGAAGTTAACCTTGGTTCAATGGCTCATTCAGTTGGTAAAGTAGTTGTTAACAACGTATTATCAATGGGACAAGACGATGTTGATACTTTTGAAAAACTAGAAGATAAGGGCGTTAAATTTGATGTCCGTAAAGTACCTAACGATTCAAAAGAGAATATGGCTAACATTCTCAAAAAAGCTAAAGGTGAATTAGCAAAAGCTTAAACAACACAATAAAAGAAAATTAATTTAGGAGGCTTATTATGTCAGCTATATCAATGATTTTAGTAGTAATTATTGCCTTTCTAGCTGGTATGGGTGGAATTTTAGATGAATTCCAATTCCATCAACCACTAGTGGCATGTACATTAATCGGGTTAGTAACCGGTAATTTAACCGCCGGAATTGTTTTAGGTGGTACACTTCAAATGATCGCACTTGGTTGGGCTAATGTCGGGGCAGCTATTGCACCCGATGCTGCACTTGCTTCAGTTGCATCAGCAATTATTTTAGTATTAGGTGGACAAGGGATTAAAGGTGTTGGATCAGCTATCGCTATCGCCGTTCCCCTTGCCGTTGCCGGATTATTCTTAACAATGGTTGTTCGTACACTTGCTGTTCCTATTGTTCATGCAATGGATGCAGCAGCAGAACAAGGTAATATCCGTAAGCTAGAAATATGGCATGTTCTTGCTATTGGTATGCAAGGTATCCGTATTGCTATTCCAGCCGGAGCATTGCTCTTTATTCCAGCTGAAACAGTTAAAGGTTTCCTTGAATCAATGCCCGCATGGTTAACAGATGGTATGGCTATTGGTGGTGGTATGGTTGTTGCCGTTGGTTATGCACTTGTTATTAACATGATGGCTACAAAAGAAGTATGGCCATTCTTTATTCTTGGTTTCGTAGTCGCAGCTATTACTCAATTAACATTGATCGCTATTGGTGCTATCGGTGTTGCTCTTGCTCTTATTTACTTGAACCTTTCAAAAATGGGTGGTTCATCAAATGGTGGCGGTGGCAATAATACCGGTGATCCACTTGGCGAAATTCTAAACGATTATTAAACTGGAAGAAGGAGGAATATATTATGGCAGATAAAATTGAATTAACTAAAAAAGATCGATTGGCTGTAGCATGGCGTTCAACGTTTATTCAAGGTTCATGGAACTACGAACGTATGCAAAATGGTGGTTGGACATTCTCAATGATTCCAGCAATTAAAAAATTATACAAAACTAAAGAAGAACGTACGTCAGCAATGAAACGACACATGGAATTCTTTAACACTCATCCTTATCTTGCTTCACCAATCCTTGGTGTTACATTAGCACTTGAAGAAGAACGTGCTAATGGTGCCCCTATTGATGATGTTGCAATTCAAGGTGTTAAAGTTGGTATGATGGGTCCTTTGGCTGGTGTCGGTGATCCCGTATTCTGGTTTACTGTTCGTCCAATGTTAGGTGCTTTAGGTGCTTCATTGGCTATGGGTGGTAACATTATGGGACCAATCATTTTCTTCGTAGCTTGGAATATCATCCGTATGGGATTCATGTGGTATACACAAGAATTCGGTTATAGAGCTGGTTCTAAGATTTCTGAAGATATGTCAGGTGGCTTATTACAAGATGTTACTAAAGGTGCTTCGGTACTGGGAATGTTCGTTTTAGCCGCATTAGTAGAACGTTGGGTTTCAATCAAATTTACGCCAGTTATTTCAACAGTTAAGTTGGATAAAGGTGCTTATATTGATTTTGATAAACTCCAAGGTGGAAAAGGCATGCAAACAGCTATGCAACAAGCTAGCGACGGTTTAGCTCTTTCACCAAATAAAGTAACAACATTACAAAATAACTTGGATCAATTAATTCCAGGTTTAGCAGCATTATTATTAACATTCTTCTGTATGTGGTTACTTAAGAAAAAAGTTTCACCAATTCTTATCATTCTAGGTTTATTCATAGTTGGTATCGGTGGACACGTACTTGGAATTTTATAAAATTTCAAAAAAACTCAGGAATTTTCCTGGGTTTTTTTATATGGTTCAATGCAATTAATTAAGGTATAATAAGATAACGTCAAAAAACATTGGAGTCGAAATACTATGGTCCAGTCAATTAATACAAAGGTAGACTTAACAATCGATGCAACTGCTTTCACAGGTTTAACTGATTATGGTAAAATCATGATTGGCGATAAAGGGTTTGAATTTTATAATGACCGTGATGCACGCAAGTTTATCCAAATTCCATGGGATGAAGTTGATCAAGTTATCGCGTCTGTGATGTTTAAAGGACGATGGATTCCGAGATATGCAATTAAAACGAAGAAGAATGGGACATTTACTTTTGCGTCTAAAAAACCAAAAATGGTGTTACGTGCAATGCGTAACTATGTTGATCCAGCTCATATGGTTCAATCACTTGGAATGGGCGATGTTTTAAAACGATCAGTTAAATCAATTTTTAATAAAAAAAGTAAAAATAAGTAATCAAAAAAACATTCTCATTGAGAATGTTTTTTTAGTAGATTAAAATATTTAAACGAAATTCTTCAAAACCATTATCAATTTGAAGTTCGTCGTCTTCGAACGTTAATTTCTTATAAGGACCGCCTGTCAAATAAGTGGCAATTTTATAATGTGGTAGGCCTGCCATAATATTATGGACCTGTAATGTATCCTCTTTTGGTAGGTAGCCGAGTTTTCGCATCACAGCTTGATCATCTTCAAAATAAAGTGCAATACGACTATTTTCATTGAATGATACAACATCTTCCTTTAAAGATAATTTATCAAATGACAAATCGACGGGATATTTCCAAACTTCAAGTTCTTCGTAATCAATAAGAAGGAGTAACTGAATGTTAGATTCTAAATCCTCATCGCGCCACCCTTTATTAATATTTTCATTTTTAGTTATTGTTTGTAAGACAACCTTAAAGTTTTGATTATAAAGTGATAAGTCATCAATTTCGGCATCAAGGTACCAAGGATGATTATTTTTAATTTCAAAATAGGGACTAATTGGGTATTTTTTTGAGTCAGACATTTGATTCACCTCTTTCGAACAATTGCTTTAAGTATATCCTATAATGGGTTGAAATGCAGGTCCTTTCGATTTCTAGTAGTCAGTCTTTATCTATGGTAAGATTGTGTCCCATTTAAGATAAGGCAATCATGTTCCTTAACGAAATTAATAAACCCGACTGATAATCGTTCCCAATTAGCTTATACTTAAATGATTGGAAATGGAGTGAATCATTTGATGAATAGTCGTGCATTAAAAGTAGGAATGGCTTTATCAACGAAATTAAATATTTTAAGAGCAGGGGTATTAGGTGCTAATGATGGCATCATCTCAGTTGCAGGCGTTATTCTGGGGATGGCCGGTGCTAGTCAAGGTAAGTACTATCTTGTCTTAGCTGGACTTGCTGGTATGTTTGCGGGAGCGTTCTCAATGGCTGGTGGTGAATACGTCTCAGTTTCTGCACAAAGGGATACACAAAAATCGATTATCCATTCAGCTGCAAAAAAGTTAAAAGAAAATCGTGAATTTGAAATTGAACGATTAATTAATATCTACCAAGCAAAGGGATTCTCGCGGATGGTCGCAACGGATGTGGTCAATGAACTAATGTCTCAAAATGAACTAGAAAATTACTGTAAAGAAGTTAACAATATTGATGTCGGTGAGTACTTAAATCCGTGGCACGCAGCGATGTCCTCAATGACATCCTTTGTAGTTGGCTCGCTAGTTCCATTATTATTAATAGCGATACTCCCAACTGAGTTTATGATTCCACTGACGGTTATTGGCGTTGCTTTAGCTTTACTTTTAACAGGGGCAGTAAGCGGGATATTAGGGCGTAATAATATTAGACATGCCATGGTAAGAAATGTTTTTGTTGGATTAGTAACAATGGCTGTAACTTATTATATTGGCGGTTTATTTGGTTAAAAACCTACCCTTTTTTTAAAAAAGAGGTATGCTTATCTAAAGGAGGTGTTGTTGATGTTTCCGGAAAGATTAAAAGCATTGCGCAGAGGTAGTGGATTAACGCTAACTCAATTAGCTGTTGGATTAAATCAGTCTCAAAAATCGAATCATAACTTGAATTCTGGCCCGCAGATTGGTAGTTGGGAGCGTGGTATTAATACACCCTCATATCTTGAAGTCAGAAAGTTGGCCGAATTCTTTCATGTTTCAATTGATTTTTTAGTTGGTCAAACTAACGATGAATTGATTGATCTTGAAGATTTATTCGCACGGACGGCAACACTTTTATACCGCGATAAAATTTTATCAGGTAGTGATCGTTATGAAGTTATTCAAATGATTCAAGGATATTTAATGGGTAAATACCAGCCATATAATCTGGAAGAAAATGATGATTTAGCGTTACCACTTGAAGATGAAAACAACTAAATAAAAGCGCTATTTTAGAATTTGTTTTTACAATTAGACGTGATATAATTTAGGTGGCTTTTCAAATCAAATGAAGTTGATGAGTGTCTTCGGAAACGATATCAACTGGGACGATTTGAGAGTCATAAATAAAACGTGTCACATAGACACAAGGAGGATTTTATTCATGGAACAAGGTACAGTAAAATGGTTTAACGCAGATAAAGGTTTTGGTTTCATTACTCGCGAAGATGGTAGTGATGTATTCGTACATTTCTCAGCTATTCAAGGTGACGGTTTTAAAACATTAGACGAAGGTCAAAAAGTAACTTTTGACGTTGAAGATAGTGACCGTGGACCACAAGCAGTAAACGTAAACAAAGACTAATTTAAAATCTAAACAACTTGCCATTTAGGTGAGTTGTTTTTTTATGCAAAAAAGTAGGCCGTCAATCCCCGATTGACGGCCTACTTTTAACTATTCACGAGTTGTATTAATTTTTGTATCGGCTGTTAAAGTATTTCCAGTTTTAGCTGGAACCAAGCCAAGTGTGGAACGTAATTTATCAGTGATACGTTGTTTTTCAGTTTCGCTGGCAATTTCAAAAGCTTCTCCATTGACCATTGTTCCTGTACCTTGTAGATAATCTGAATGTGAATGATGTGTTGCCTTACGATAATTGGTACCTAAGACGGTAAGATCATTGAATGTTAAATCAGTTTTCATTTGAGATGACATTGTATTTAAAAATTTATCGTCTAATAAATTTTGAAGTTGTGTACTTTTTAAAGCCACTGCCATAATAATCTGACGTTGGCGTTTTTGTCGACCGTAATCGCCAAGAGGATCATCATATCTCATGCGGGCATACGAAAGGGCTTGTTTACCGTTGACATGAGTTTTAACGCCTTTTTTGAAGCTGGCACCATTATAAGAAAAAGATAGTGGTGGATTAACGTCAACACCGTCAACAGCATCAACTAGTGATTCTAAACCGCCCATGTTGATTGTTGCGTAGAAATCAATGGGTACATTGAAATATTTTTCAACAGTTTTAACGGCAGTTGCAGCACCACCATAAGCATAGGCAGCGTTTATCTTACTTGGAAAATCTGATTCATGGTCTGAAACCGCAACTTCAGTATCACGCGGTAAACTGATTAAGGTCATTGATTCTGTTTTAGGGTTAAGTGTGGCAACGATTAAAGTATCCGTTCGGCCACCAGTTTTAGCACGACCCAAGGCACCATCATCAGAACCTAAAAGTAAAATCGAAATAGGATGGTCCTTTTCCAAAACCGCTGCGACATTTCTAGTTTTAGCAATTTTAGTAGAAGTATAGATTTTATCAGCTGCATTTTTAGCGTTTGAGTATTTATGGTAGGCATAAACGCCACCGCAGATAGCAGCGATTATTATAATGATTAACCAAATTAAGCGACGACGTTTCTTGTTTTGCTTTTTATTTTTTCTTTCGCGTTTTGGTAAAGGCAGGTGATTAGTTGTTTCTTGGTGTAGTAGTTGTTCTTTATGATAGTTTTCTCGACGACTTGACATTGAAATGTTCCCCTTTATTAATTAATGTTCGCCAATAAAAAAGCCAGCAATTAAAATGACTAAAACGATGACGGTAATTTTAACGTACAGATAATCTTTTTCTTTGTAGAAAGCATAAATTGAAATAACGACACGAAGAATTGGTGTTAGTATTAAGCAAAATAGCCCAAGCATCATAATTGCGTAAGGTTTAAGTGCGACAATTCCAGAAATGATAGCAGAAAATGAAGTTGGAAATGTATTACCTTGATAGCCTGTTGAACCTGTAACTAAGGATAGGATAAGACCAATAATCATAATTATCGCAGAAATGAAAACGCCAATTCTTAGTATTTGACCAATCATTAATTCAATTTTTGCCATTTCGGCTGATGTGTTATTTTTTTCATTCATCATTAGATAGATACCCCGAATCCTTTTAGAATCATCTGAATGCTGACATACAATAGTACAGGTACAAAAATGAGGCGAATTATTTTTGCGGGTAGGTATTGCATTGCACGCGAACCAATTGATGAACCAACTAAAATTCCTAGCGCTAATGGAACCGCAATATCAGGTCTAATTGAACCATTGAAAAAGTAGACGGTCGCACTTGCGGCAGCGGTGACACCCATCATTAAGTTACTTGTTGAACTTGATGGTTTCAACGGCATTTTCATTGCAGTATCCATTGCCATAACTTTGAAAATACCAGATCCGATTCCTAGTAGTCCACTAGCAACTCCAGCACCAAGCATAATCGCCATCCCACCTGGAACATTTTCGACTTGATAATCAACTTGTTTTTTTAGTTGTTTATCATAGTACGAACTATTCAGTTTAAATTTGGTAGATAAATAATCAGGTTCAGCTGATTTTAAAACTTCTTCACCTACAAAAATTTTTTTAAGCATGTTGTAGACAGAAAGTAGCAAAAAAGCACCGAATAAAATGAAGAGAAAGGATGTATTAAAGACTCCTGTTAAGAGTGCTCCACAAATCGCACCAATTGTCGTTGCGATTTCTAAAAACATGGCGACCCTCAAATTTAAAACGTCATCTTTTAGAAATGCAATTGTAGCACCAGAACTCGTTGCGATAACGGCAATGATACTAGCACCAATAGCGTATTTAATATCTAATCCCATCATTAAAGTTAAGACCGGGGTGACAATGATGCCGCCACCTAATCCTAAGATAGATCCTAGAGCACCTGCCACAAGACCAGCGGCAAGCATAAGTAGTAGCGTATTCATTATTTATTTTCAACTCTTTTCTAAATTTATAAAGATATCCTATTTTACCATAAACTTACATAAAATTGAGCATTTGCTTGATTTCTGTATGAATTCTTAAAGATTTTGGTAACTAACTTTAAACAAATTAAAAAATATGATAAATTATGTGGATAAAATAGACTGTAATTAAGAGGTTAGAGTAATGATTAATAAGAATAAACTTTATGGAGTAGTCATAATAGGCAGTGGACTATTCGCAATATTGACGTTATTAATAGTAACAAAAAATAATTTTATTCATGGTATAGATAATAATATCATTGCAGTTGTTAGGTTTCATCCTACAGCGCAACTAGACCAAGTGATGCAGATAATCAGTTGGCTAAGTAGTCCGATGATGATAGGGTTGTATTCAGTCATTTTGATGATTATTTTATATAAATTACGACGAGGTGTACTCGCTATTTGGACAGGGATGACCATAATGACTGGAGCACTGTTAATTAAGCTCATTAAAAGTAGCGTCCAGAGACCTCGACCAGTGGGGCATGGATCAATTACTGGATTCAGTTTCCCCAGTGGACATACGTTCGGGGTGGCATTATTTTGTCTAACGATAATGAGTATTATGCTGGTAGAATTTAAGTATAGTAAACAATTTTTGATTAACTGCTTATTAGCGATATGGATCATGATGATTATGATTTCAAGAGTATATCTACAAGCTCACTTTCCGACGGATACGGTAGGCGCTGTTCTTTTAACAGTCACTTGGATAGCCATTGCACGCGTTATATATCTAAAAATTCTGAATAAATTTAAAATTGAGGGCTAAAAAATGAATCAATATGAAACGAAACGGCTTGTGGTACGTCCGTTATGCTCATCAGACATAAATGACATATATGAATATGCTTGTGATGAAACGGTTGGTCAAATGGCTGGCTTTTTACCCGTGAATTCATTGGCTGAAGCTAGTTTGTTCGTTGCGACGCTACAAAAACAAAGTATATTTGCGATTGAGTGTAAAGGAAATCAAAAAGTAGTCGGTAATATCGGTTTATATGAAGTAGTTGATGAGAATCAAGAACCTAGTTTGGTAGTTAAAGAGGTTGGCTATGCACTAAATCCTATTTTTAAGAATCAAGGGATAATGACTGAAGCAGTTCAAGGACTTTTAACAATGGCTCAGGCGTTAGATTTAGAACGTGTAATTGGCGTGACAACTATTGAAAATAAAGCATCTATCAAAGTGTTAAAAAAATCCAATTTTAAATTTGTTGAAAAAAGAGCGGTTTCATCCCTTTTTCAACCTGCTGCTCTAATTAATGAAATTGTTTATGCGGTTGATTTAAAATAATCAATACCAATTGTCAACGACATATGTTATCCTTTATTCGTATATATAGAACTATTTGAAAATTAATCAACCGGGGGTAGCTGACTATGCAATTAACAAAAGGATTTGAACAAGCAGCGTGTATTATTTCTTTATTGGCAACGCAGGATAAGGGTGTGCCAATTTCATCGCAAGTAATCAACGCTCGTCTTGGTGGTTCACAAACTTATCTTCGTAAAATTATGCGTAAGTTAGTCGTTGCGGGACTTGTGAAATCTGTTTCAGGTAATAATGGCGGTTTTACGTTAGCAAGGGATGCTAAGGATATCAATTTATTAGAAATTGTGGAGGCTTCGGAAGGAAAGATTGAAACCTATCCAAACTTCGGTTTCTTTGATCGTGTATTTCGTGAATTTAAACAAGATACAGAAAAAGCAACCGTCGTCGTTAATAGTGTTTTTGCTGAAGCGGATAAACGTTGGGCTAATTATTTAGAGTCACAAACGGTTTATCAACTAATTGCAGCAACGTTTGACGAAACTGAAATTCCTTTAATTAATTGGAATGAAGAAGATATCAGTGGTCAACGTAAATTAATCATTCAAAAAATTGTCGAAAATGTAACCGGAAATCATAAATAACGAAACCATTATTAACCATAACTGGGTTAATAATGGTTTTTTATTTAGGCTTACATTTGGTAAGTTTAAACCATAGTCATTTATTTGTGAAAATGCTATCATGGATACTACTAAAACAAATTCGGAGGAAATCTAATGACAGATAATAAATATTACGGCGCAGATGCCATTGTTGATAGTTTAATAAATCATGATGTGAAATATGTATTTGGTATTCCTGGTGCAAAAATTGATCGTGTTTTTGAAAAATTGGAACATCCGACGAATTCTAAATCGCCAGAATTAATTATTACGCGCCATGAACAAAATGCAGCATTTATGGCTGCTGGGATTGGTCGTATTACAGGTAAACCGGGGGTTGTTTTAACGACTTCCGGACCTGGTGCAAGTAATTTGGCAACAGGCGTTGTGACGGCTACGGCAGAAGGTGATCCTGTTCTTGCTATTTCTGGTCAAGTGAAACGTTCAGATTTAACGAGACTAACGCATCAAAGTATGAATAACACGGCATTATTTGAACCAATCACTAAATATAGTGCAGAGGTTCAAGAACCTGAGAATATTTCAGAAGTGATTGCTAATGCTTACCAAGAAGCTGAGGCTGCAAAGCAAGGGGCAAGTTTCGTTAGTATTCCCCAAGATGTAACAGATTCAGAAGTGAAAACAAAAGTTATCCAGCCTTTAATGGCACCTAAATTAGGTCCCGCTAGCCCGGTAGAAAGTACACTTTTAGCACAAGAAATTAAAGCAGCAAAATTACCTGTTTTACTTGTGGGAATGCGGGCATCTTCACCAGAAGTAACAAAAGCTATTCGTAATTTAGTTGAAGCAACGAATCTACCTGTTGTGGAAACATTTCAAGCCGCTGGTGTGATATCGCGTGAATTAGTCGGTGATTTCTTTGGTCGTGTGGGCTTATTCAGAAATCAACCAGGGGATCAATTACTTAAAAAGAGCGATTTAGTTATTACAATTGGCTATGATCCTATTGAATATGAACCACGTAACTGGAATGCAGAAGGAACAGCTAATATTGTTGTTGTTGACGATATGCGTTCAGAGATTGATCATAATTTCCAACCAAAGAAAGAGTTAGTGGGCGACATCGCGCAAACACTTGAATTTTTATTACCCTATATGAAAGGCTATCAAATGGCATCTGAATCTCGTGAGTATTTAGATGGCTTACAAGAAAAATTACAGGCTAGGGATGAAGCGCCAGTTGTGACAAGTGACACATTAACCAGTCATCCATTAAGCATTATCCAAGAATTACAAAAACGTGTTTCAGATGAAATGACGGTAGCAGTTGATGTCGGTAGTTTCTACATTTGGATCGCGCGACATTTTAGAAGTTATGAACCACGTCATTTATTATTTAGTAATGGGATGCAAACATTAGGAGTTGCGTTACCTTGGGCAATTTCAGCGGCCTTAGTTCGACCTAATACACAAATCGTCTCAATTTCTGGAGATGGTGGATTCTTGTTTTCAGCCCAAGATTTGGAAACAGCGGTTCGTTTGAATCTGAATATTGTTCATATTATTTGGAATGATGGACACTACGATATGGTTAAATTCCAAGAAGAAATGAAATATGGTCAATCTGCCGGTGTGAATTTTGGCGCAGTGGATTTTGTGAAATATGCGGAAAGTTTTGGTGCAAAAGGCTTACGCGTTGAAAAAGCACAAGATTTAGCTAAAACATTAGATGAAGCATTTGCAACTAATGGTCCTGTTATTGTTGATATACCAGTTGATTATAAAGATAATCAAGAATTAGGACAATCAATTTTAATGGATCAATTATATTAAAATAATTTTCAAGAGAGGTCAACGACATGCAAGATATAAAAAAGGTTTATCAACATGGTACCTTAGCAACATTAATTGAAGGCTTGTACGAAGGCACATTGAGTGTTGGAGAATTATTGAAACATGGTGATTACGGAATTGGAACTGTTGGTGATTTAGATGGCGAAATGATTGTGATTGACGGAAAGGCTTTCCAGATTACTGCAAAAGGTCAAATTAATCAAGTTAGCGATGACGTTCTTGTTCCATTTGCGACAGTCCATTTTAATCAAGCAGACGCATCTATTCAATTTGAAAATGTGGCAGGAAATGTTTTAGAAGAGCAATTACTTGAATTATATCCTTACCAAAATTTATTTTTTAGTGTTCTTATTAAAGGAACATTTAGTAAAATGAGTACACGATCTGTTGCTAAACAAAGTAAACCGTATCCAGAATTAACTGCGGTAACTGCCAAACAATCGGAATTTGAAGAAGAAGATATTGATGGAACAGCTATTGGCTATTTCACACCTGAGTTATTTCAAGGAATTGGTGCAGCGGGATTCCATATTCATTTTTTATCTGATGAAAATAAAATGGGTGGACATATTTTAGATTATCATTTAAAAAATGGGGTTGTGAGTTTACAGCCATTTAGTTCGATTGAACAACACTTTCCAATCGAAAATGAAGCTTTTTTAAAAAATGAAACAGATATTGAAAAGTTGCATGATGAAATTAATATAGCTGAAAATTAGGATACAGCTTGCAAAATATCAGTGAATTGATTATAGTAAGAATTATCGAAAGAAGAGGATGCAGTTTTCATAAGTATGTTTAATGAAGCAATTAAGTGCTGAAGAAGTTAAACTGAAAGGGTGAACTGCCGAAGTGGATGCTAACTTAGATTTAGTGACTGCTGGGGTCTGATTTAATAAGTCAGAAACTGTCGTGATTATATAGTAATCACGGGGCGCTTATAACGATTTGACTGAGTCTATTAATCTGAGTCTTTTTGTATAACGCGTAATAGTGTTGTACAAAAGGTCTCTTTTTCTTTTCTCAATTTTAAAAATCACGAGTGCTCCTCTATATATAGGGGGGATTTCATATGGCAGAACAAGAAGGTATGCACCGAGAGTTAAAAACAAGACACTTATCAATGATTGCCTTGGGTGGAAGTATTGGAACAGGCTTATTCGTTGCGAGTGGGTCAGCAATTTCGAAGGCAGGGCCAGGTGGTGCGTTACTAGCTTACATTGGCATTGGAATTATGGTTTACTTTTTAATGACTAGTTTAGGTGAAATGGCAACGTATTTACCAGTTTCAGGGTCGTTTGCGGTTTATTCAACGCGATTTGTTGATCCTGCGATGGGTTTTGCAATGGGTTGGAATTACTGGTTTAACTGGGCAATTACATTGGCTGTTGATATTAGTACAGCTGCCTTGGTTATGCAATTTTGGTTGCCAGATGTACCAGGATGGATTTTTAGTACAATCTCGTTAGTTATTATTTTTTCAATTAATGCGTTGTCAGTTAAATCATTTGGTGAAACAGAATATTGGTTATCAATTATTAAAGTGGTGACTGTCATTGTCTTCTTAATCGTTGGTGTATTGACTATATTTGGTATTCTAGGTGGCCATGCAACGGGACTTGAAAACTTTACAATGAAGAAAGCTCCATTTGTTGGTGGTGTTCCAATGATTCTAAGTGTATTCGTCGTCGCTGGTTTCTCTTTCCAAGGAACTGAATTAATCGGTATTACGGCGGGAGAATCAGAAACGCCTGAAAAGAGTATTCCAAAAGCAATTAAACAAGTGTTTTGGCGGATTCTACTATTCTATATTTTCGCTATTTTTATCATTGCAGCAATTATTCCGTATACAAGTCCAGATTTACTCGGCTCAAGCGCATCAGATATTTCAATTAGTCCATTTACATTGGTCTTTCAAAGAGCTGGGTTAGCCTCTGCAGCAAGTGTTATGAATGCAGTTATCTTAACATCTGTACTTTCAGCTGCAAATTCAGGAATGTATGCATCAACTCGAATGCTTCATTCACTTGCGGAACAGGGTTACGCTCCTAAAAAGTTTAAACAAACGAATAGTCGTGGTATTCCAATGGCAGCACTAGTGGGAACAACATTTATCGGATTACTCACATTTTTAGCAAGTGTTTTTGGAGCAAAAGTGTATGTCTTTTTACTGAGTGCTAGTGGGTTAACTGGATTCATCGCTTGGCTAGGAATTGCAATCTCACATTACAGATTTAGAAAAGCGTTCAAAGCGCAAGGACATGAAGTGTCAGAATTAAAGTACTCTGCAAAATGGTTCCCAGTGGGCCCTATTTTAGCGCTTGTTCTTTGTATTTTAGTTATTCTTGGACAAGATATTCAATCATTTAAAAATTTTGATTGGGAAGCAATCTCGGTTAGTTATATGAGCATTCCGTTATTTGTTATCTTGTACACATATTATAAAATACGCTATAAAACAAAATTAATTCCATTAAAAGATGTAGATTTATCAAAGAAATGAGGCACATTTTGACTAGAAGAAAATGGATGATGATGGTAGTAATGATGTGTGCACTATTAATAGGTGCATGCGGTAAGAAAGCGAATACGACACCTAGCCATAAAACGGTAAAAGTCACACAAAAAAGTGAGCTACCTAAAGGTGTAAAGGCAAATGATTGGAATTTAATATTAGTTAATTCAGAGCATAAACTCAAGCAAGAACTGGATTTTAAACAGAAAATAGATGGAAATGTTATTGTAAATTCAAAAATTGAGAGTGCTTTGAATGATTTTGTATCAGCAGCAAATAAGGCCGGGTATAAGGCGTCACTGGTATCTGGTTATCGATCAATTAGCTACCAAAAAGAGGTCTATGCAGACTCAATTAAAAGCTATGAAAATTCGGGAAAGTCAGTTGCTCAGGCTAAACAATTAACAAAAGAGTATGTGGCAGAACCAGGATCAAGCGAACATCACACCGGACTAGCAGTCGATATGATGTCATCAAATTGGTATGCCAAACATAATGATTTAGATAATAGTAGTGAAACAGATAAGGGTCAAAAATGGTTAATCAACCATGCGGTAAATTATGGATTTATATTGAGATTCCCGAAAGATAAAGAAAAATCGACTAAAATTGATTATGAAACATGGCATTTCCGCTATGTTGGTAAAAGTAACGCGAAATATATAGTTAAGCATCATCTTTCGTTAGAAGAGTATATCGATTTGCTTAATAAAGCGGGTAAGAATTAAACTTGCAATTTAATAAAACAACGCTTATTATTAAAGTAATAAATAAACACGGAAAACGTTATAAGTAGGCATTTAAGAGACGTAATGGTGGTGGAAATTACGAAGCTGAAAATCCGGCGTGAATAAGTGGGTGGGTAATGCCACACGGGAGACCGTTATCTATTTGAGTGTGACAAATGATTATTTGTCGAACTTGGGTGGTACCGCGAAAATGAGCCTTTCGTCCCAATTAGTGGATGAGTGGGCTTTTTTTATACAAAAAAAGGAGGAACAGAATATGTTAGATATTAAAATGATTCGTCAAAATGTCGATGAAGTTAAGGAACAATTGGGTAATCGTGGGGTAAAACCAGAGATTATTGATGAAATGGTTGAAAAGGATCGTAAACGTAGGGATATTATTGTTCAAACCGAAACTTTAAAAAAGAAAAGAAACGATGTATCGCAAGCTATTGCACAATTAAAACGAAATAAAGAAAATGCAGATGCTCAAATCGAAGAAATGAAAAAAGTCGGAGATGAAATTAAAGCATTTGATGAAGAATTAAAGGTTTTAGATGCAGACGTAACAGATATGGCATCGCGACTACCAAATATGCCAAATAAAACGATTCCAGTAGGTCCTGATGAAGATTCAAACATTGAATTAAGAAAAGTAGGTACACCAAGAACTTTTGATTTTGAGCCGAAAGCACATTGGGAAATCGGTGAAAATTTAGATATTTTAGATTTTGAACGTGGCGCTAAAGTGTCGGGCAGTCGATTCCTATACTATAAAGGATGGGGAGCTCGTTTAGAACGTGCTTTATACAATTTTATGCTTGATCAACATGCAATTGATGGTTATACAGAGATTATTCCTCCATATATTGTTAATGATGAGTCAATGTACGGAACTGGTCAATTTCCGAAGTTTAAGGAAGACGTTTTTCAAATCGCAAATGAAAATTTAACGTTAATTCCAACAGCAGAAGTACCATTAACTAATTACTACAGGGATGAAGTTATTCCGGAAGAAAAATTACCAGTATATTTCACAGCTCTCTCACCCTCATTCAGATCTGAAGCAGGAAGCGCTGGAAGAGATACACGTGGATTGATTAGATTGCATCAATTTAATAAAGTTGAAATGGTGAAATATACTAAACCAGAAGATTCATATGCAGAACTAGAAAAAATGACAAGTGATGCAGGCAGAATTATGGAAAAACTTGGGTTACCATATCATGTGATAACATTGTCAACGGGAGATATGGGATTCTCAGCAGCAATGACACATGATTTAGAGGTTTGGTTACCTGCACAAAATATGTATCGTGAAATTTCAAGTTGTTCTAATACTGAAGCATTTCAGGCTCGTAGGGCTCATATCCAATATAGGGATGATGATGGAAAA
Source organism: Dellaglioa sp. CoH-55-MRSF-6 (assembly GCF_056782215.1). Next base: position 429 of record NZ_JBXAYJ010000005.1, on the reverse strand, counting down.
TTACAGTTTGTACACACGTTGAATGGTTCAGGATTGGCAGTTGGTCGTACGCTAGCAGCAGTTCTTGAAAATTATCAGAATGAAGACGGGTCGGTAACTATTCCGGAAGTTCTTCAACCATACATGGGTGGATTAGACATTATTAAATAGCTTTTATCAAAAAAGCGACTTAAACTTATCAATTCGATGAGGTTAAGTCGCTTTTTTGATAAAGTAATAATTAATAAATCAAATTTATCTGTAATGAAGTATTGACAGGGTGTATACCAGATGGTATATTAATAAAGCTGATTGATACGGCAAGAAGAAATGAATATTTATTCAAAAAAATTCTTGACAAATCATGACGTGGTTGATATGATATAAAAGTTGTCAAAAGCAACCAAGTAGATCTTTGAAAACTGAACAAATTTTCGACAAATCAAATGT